>USGH01000096.1 GCA_900554225.1 uncultured Eubacteriales bacterium
GAAGGACTCTGCGGAGCCCTCCTTCCCCATCCTCTGGACTCCACCTCATCCACCCGGGGTTATCCGCTGCGGCGGGGAAATGTAGGCTGCCGCGGGTTTGGGGCAATTTAGGCAGTCTGTATCCGGTGCAGATCGATAATCCCCAATTCCGAATTTTGTGCAGCTATCTGTGTTCGGGCTGGTATCGTTCGCGTTTCAGTCGGGTTGTTGGGCTTGTATCGCACGTTTTTCATTATTGGTGGGGAAGGTCGTTCGTGCCTGCGGTTACGTGGTGTTTTGCTTTGTTCTTTCGTAGGATTTGCGCTGACCGCGATTGGAGCGTTTCTTTGGATTGGTAGCGGTACGAGATAACCTGTATCGTTAGTGGTTTAGACTGTATGGAAAACTGGATAACCGGTGTGGGATAACCTGTATCGTTAGAGGTTTAGCCTATATGGGATACCTGTTTTCTTGCAGTTTCGGCTATACGAACGCTTTTTTCAATCAATTTGCACCCGGCACAATTGGTGAAATGGGCTTGCATCCAACGAAATTGGAAAAAATGGCGCGTGTCAGCCTACGCAATACATTGCGTGGTAATTCTACGAATATCTATAGCAAAACGCCACGTAGCCGCAGAAACGTACAGTCCATCCCACCAATAATGAAAAACGTGCGACATAAGCCCAACGAAATCTACTGAAACGCAAGCGATCTCAGCCCGAACACAATTCCCCCAATCGATACGTCGAAGTGGGGATGAGCGACCTGCACCGGATACCGGAATCCTATATCCCTGTCAACCGCGGCAGCAGTAATGCCCCGCCGCAGCGGATCCCCATAGGGGTCAGGAGAGGTGTTGGAGAGGGATAGGGGATCGAAATCCCCTGTCTCTTTCCAACCGCCCCCGCGAGGAGCCAATAAAATCTACACATACGATGTGGTATTCCCCATTGGTGAAGCCAATACATAAGAAACAAGCCAACCGCAGTTACCTTATAATATCCTTATAAAAAATACAAAACAAATCCCCGTTGGTGAAACCAATAGAAACGAACCATGCAATAACGTCGATTTCTTGCAGGAATCAGTCTTGGCTCCTGGAGCCCTCCAGGAGGGTGCGCAGACGGATCTTCACCGCGCCCAGATTGCTGATCTCGTCGATCTTGATCTGGGTGTAGAATTTGTGCTCCTTTTCGAGGATGGCGCGGACCTCGTCCGTGGTGATCGCGTCCACGCCGCAGCCGAAGCTCACGAGCTGGACGAGCTCCATTTTCGGGGCGGCTCCGAACAGCGGATTTTCCGCCAGATATTCCGGATGCGCCATCAATGTCGCGGCACGGTAGAGCCTGCTGTGGTAGACCCACTGGTTCAGCACACGGATGTCGTGTACGTCCGGGGCAAACGGCGCGACCGCATCCTCCGACGCTACCACACAGTCGAGAGAGGTCGCTAAGGTATCGATGCCGTGGCAGATCTCCGGATCGATGTGGTACGGTCTGCCCGCCAGTACGAGAAGCCGCTTGTCGTGCCGGATCGCGTACCGGATCGCGTCTCTGCCCGCGAGATACTGTCCCCGCATATACGCGTTGTGCTGTTCGAATGCCCGCTGCAGCGCCTTCTTCATTTCGCCCCGCGTGACCCGATAGCCGTTTTCGCGCAGGCATTCCCGCAGCTGCTCCGAGAGCTTTTTCGGATCGTTGATGTCCAGATAGGGATAGAGGAATTTCTTTCCTCTCAAGGAGTCCATATTGGCGGCGAGCAGCTCGCTGTAGTACGCGACGATGGGGCAGTTGTAGTGGTTGTCCGCCTCGGGATAGTGGGGATCCATATTGTAGGTCAGGCGCGGATAGAAGAGGGTGTCGCAGCCCATCCGGAGCAGCTTTTCGATATGGCCGTGCATGATCTTCGCCGGATAGCACGCCGTATCGGACGGAATGGAGAAGTGACCGAGGTCGTAGATCTCCCGGGAGGAGGGGCCGGACGAGACGACGTTGAAGCCGAGAGCGGTGAAGATTCCGTCCCAGAAGGGGTACAGCTCGTACATCCCCAGTGCCATGGGAAGTCCGATGGTGCCGAAGCGGGGATTCTTATTGTGGAGGGAGGGATAGTTGTAGAGGATCGACCGCTTCCATGCGTAGACGTTCGGCAGCTTCTGCCGCTCCTTTTCCTTTGCATCGCCAAGCGGCTTTTCACACTTGTTGCCGGAGATGGAGCGTGCGCCGTTCGCGAATTGGTTCACGGTGAGCAGGCACTGGTTCGTACAGCCCTTGCAGTTGAAGGCGCGGGTCGTGTAGTGGAAGCTTTCCAGCTCCTCCCTGGTGAGTACCGTGGATTTCGTGTCCTCCAGCTCGCGCATCATCCGGATGGCGGCGCCGAACGCGCCCATGAGTCCCGCAATGGACGGACGGACGACGTCTCTGCCGATCTCCCGCTCAAAGGCGCGCAGCACGGCGTCGTTGTGGAACGTACCGCCCTGCACCACGATATGCTCCCCCAGCTCCTCCGGAGAATGGGCGCGGATCACCTTGTAGATGGCGTTTTTCACCACGCTGACGGACAGCCCCGCCGCAATATCCGCCACGCTCGCTCCGTCCTTCTGCGACTGCTTGACCTGCGAATTCATAAAGACCGTGCAGCGGCTGCCGAGATTGACCGGTGCGGGCGCGAACAGTCCGAGATTGGCGAAATCCTGCGAGGAATAGCCCATGGAGCGCGCGAAGGTTTCGAGAAAGGAGCCGCAGCCGGACGAACAGGCTTCATTTAACATAATGCTGTCGATGGCGCGGTTCTTGATCCGGAAGCATTTGATGTCCTGTCCGCCGATGTCGAGAATGAAATCCACGTCCGGCTCGAAGAACTGCGCGGCATTGAAGTGCGCCAGCGTCTCCACGTATCCCCGGTCGCAGCGGAACGCCGTTTTGATGAGATCCTCGCCGTAGCCCGTGACCGCGGTGCCGACGATCTGAAAGCCGTACCGTTCGGCGTACCCGCGGATCTTGAGAAGCTGATCCCGGACGACGGACAGGGGATTGCCGTGGTTGGAATCGTAGTAGGTATAGAGCAGCACGCTGTCCACGCCGACAAGCACCACCTTGGTGGTCGTGGAGCCGCAGTCGATGCCGATCCAGACCTTCCCTTCCTTATATTCCTCCATCGGGACCATTCTGACCGTCGCCTGTCTGTGGCGCGCCGCGAATGCCTCGTATTCCGCCTGCTCCCGGAACAGGGGCGGCAGACGGGTGGAGGTCACGCGGAGCTGTGCGTTCTCTATGGCGCGGCTCAGCGTCTCCAGCGTGAAGCCGGCGGAATCGGAAACGGTCTGGGCATAGAAGGCGGCGCCGAGCGCACAGGCAGTCCGGGCATAGTCGGGGAAGATGGCGGTCTCACCGGGGACAAGTTTCAGCGTCTCGACAAAGCGATCGCGCAGTCCCTGGCAGAAGGAGAGCGGGCCGCCCAGAAACATGACCTTGCCCGTGATCCGCCGTCCCTGCGCCAATCCGGAGATGGTCTGGTTGACGACCGCCTGATAGATGCTTGCCGCCACGTCCTCCTTGCGCGCGCCCTGATTGAGCAGCGGCTGCACGTCCGATTTGGCAAACACGCCGCACCGGGACGCGATGGGATAGAGCTTTTCGTAGTGCAGACTCGCCTCGTCCAGGGCATCGGGGGTCATATCGAGCAGCGTTGCCATCTGGTCAATGAAGGCACCGGTCCCGCCTGCACACGCGCCGTTCATCCGTTCGTCCACGGAATCGCCGAAAAAGAGGATCTTCGCGTCCTCCCCGCCCAGCTCAATGACGGCATCCGTATCGGGCTCAAGTCTGCGCACGACCTGTCCGGTTGCCCAGACCTCCTGCACAAACGGGATCCCGGCGGCTTCGGCAAGACCCATTCCGGCGGAACCCGACATGGCGGCCGCAATGGGCGTATCTGCCGGGATCGACAGCTCTGCCAGTGCGTCCGCCGCATCACGGAGCATTGCCGTAACGGTATCGCGGATCTGCGAATAGTGGCGTGCATAGCGGGAGAATACCGGCGTATCCTCGCGCAGCACAACGATTTTTGCGGTGGTGGAGCCAACGTCCACGCCCAGTGAAATGTTCATAAGAACCCGCACCTCTCCTATGGGTGATACTCTATCCGGGGCTGATCCCGGTGCCTTTTCTGCTTCCGTTCTGTGCCTGTCTTTTGTCTCCGGACGGGATCCCGTATCCGCATACAGACCCCAGCCGCCGCCCCGTGTCGGGCATGGAGACAGGCTCCCATCATAAAGCTTCCATATTATATGTCATGCTGCAGCGCATCCCTCTCGGAACACAAGGAAAAGGTATCCCTTATACTCTCCTATCATAGCATATCGCGCGCGAAAATTCACCCCCTATTCGTGAACTTTTTGCGCTTTTTTCGTCACCGATCTGGAAAATGGTGAAAAATCCGCACAAAGTCGCGCCGGAATCCCCCGTGCTTTCGGGATTTCTCTTGTTTTTTTATGGCGTGTGTGGTATACTGTACCTACCTGTTATCTTGGAAAGGATTTGAATCACCACCATGTTTGCTTATCTCCTGCTCTTTGTCACGATCGGCATCTACACCTGCCAGTCCTTTGCCGCAAGCCGATTCCCCGTGTATTATCCCGGCAAGCCGGAGCGTTCCTCCCCCGTTTTTTCCGTCATCTACGGGCTGTCCGTCACCGTGATCACCTTCGCCATTGCGCTTGTCACCGGCGCGTCTCTCCATTTTTCGTGGCAGACCCTGCTCATGGGACTGGTAAACGGCATCGTGCTGGCGTTATACAACCTGCTTCTGCTGCGCACGTCGTCCATGGGGCCGTATTCCATCGTCATGCTCTTTCTCCTGGCGGGCGGCATCTGCTTCCCGATGTTCTATAACCTCCTGCGCGGTGTGGCACTGCCTCTGCCGTCGTGGATCGGGATCGGCGTAATGCTGGCGGCGTTTCTGCTCATCAACCTGCCCGGGCGCGGTGGTGCGAAGATCAGCGGGAAATTTCTCGCGATGTGCATCGTTCTCGGCTTTGTGAACGGACTGTACGGCATTTTCATGGACGCGCAGCAGCGGATCATGGCAAACAGCGAGAACGCGGGGATGATCATCATGACCTTCGGCGTATCCGCGCTGGCATCGCTCCTCTTTCTCCTGCCGGGCGGCTCCGGCTCGATCACACAGCGGTTCCGCACGGATTTCCGGCTGAACACAAAAGCCGTCCTCTGGGCAGCCGCCTCTTCCCTTTCCGCCGCGACCGGGGTCAACTTCCTCATGTATCTGCTCGGGAAAATCCCGGCGGCTGTCGTCTATGCCATGACCAACGGCGGGGTGCTGCTCTGCTCCGTGGTGATCTCGCTGCTCTTTCTGCACGAACGCGCCACGCCACGGAAGCTCGTCGGTCTGTTCTGCGGCTTATGCGCAATCGTGCTGCTGAGCATCTGAGGCGGAATGGCTCCGTCCCGCACGGGCTACACGCATACGAATGATGAAATACCGTATCTTTATTCTATTTATGGCGGTGCTGCTCCTGACCGTCTCTCTGCCCTCCTGCAAAGGCTCCCCCCGGCAGCACACGGAAAATGCCGTGGTCGCCACCAATTTCGCACTGTATGATCTGGCGCGGCAGGCATATCCCGGAGACTGCGTCATGCTCCTCTCCCCCGGCACCGAAAGCCACGATTTCGAGTGTACGATTGCCGATATGGCGACCATTGCGCAGGCAAGGCTGGTGCTGTACGGCGGCGGCGAGGGGGACGACTGGATGGACGACGTCCTTGCGCGGATCGCGGAAGCGGGAGAACCGGTGCCGTATCTGCGCGCCATGGATGTGATCGCCGGGGAAAGCGAGCTTCTCCATGAGGCGGAAGCGTTGGAGTCGGACGGTCACGATCACGACCACGATCACGCAAACCATGACCATGGCGACCGTGTCGAGCACGACCATGGTGACGATCACGATACCGCGGCGGAGGGCGACCACGAATCGTACCGGAATGCCGCGGACGCGATCCTGCATAAAAATACAAATATCTATGTCCGCACCGCCCTGCCCGAGGTCTCCTACGACGGCTATGACGAACACGTCTGGACCGATCCGGCAAACGCGATCCTGCTTCTGCACGCCATTGGGGATGCCCTGGACGCGCTCGGTCTGCCGACAAACGACACGACCGCCTATGCGGACAGGCTTCTTGCCGTGGCCGAGGCGTATCGCTCTCTCGCAGCGGAGGGGGGACTGACGCATCTGCTGTTTGCCGACCGGTTCCCGTTTCTCTATTTCGCCCACGCCTACGGGATCGGCTATACGGCGGCATTCGCGGGCTGTGCGTCTGACACCGAGCCGTCTCTTGCCACCCTCCACCATTTATTGGAGGAAATGGAGACGCTTTCTCCGTCCGCCATCTACGTGATCGAGTTTTCCGACCGCCGCACCGCCGCGTTTCTGACCGAGGCGCACCCCTGCCGCGTGGAGGAGCTGTCGTCCGGTCACAACGTTACGATGGCGGAATTTTCGGCGGGTGTTACGCTGGCGGAGCTGTTCGAACGCAATCTTGCCACCCTGAAGCAGTAAAAAGCACCGGGAAAGCACCCGGTTTTTGATGAAAGGACCCCACTATGATTCTTGCGGACCATTTTCTCCCTGTAACGCCCGAGGAGCTGGGCGGCGAACAACCCGATTTCGTGTATGTCTGCGGCGACGCCTATGTCGATCATCCCTCGTTCGGGGCGGCTCTCATCACGCGGGTGCTGGAAAAACACGGCTTCACCTGCGCCATGCTCTGTCAGCCGGATTTCCGGTCCGCGGACGATTTCCGCCGCTTCGGGAAGCCGCGCCTTGGCTTTCTCGTTTCCGCCGGGAACATCGATTCCATGGTCGCCCACTATACCGCCGCCAAAAAACGACGCGGCGAGGACTACTATTCCCCCGGCTGCAAGCCCGGACTCCGCCCCGACCGCGCCACCATCGTCTACTGCAACCGCGTGCGCGAGGCATACGGAGACATTCCGATCCTCATCGGCGGTCTGGAAGCGTCTCTCCGGCGGTGCGCCCATTACGACTACTGGGACAACAAGGTCCGCCGCTCCATTCTGGTCGATTCCGGTGCAGATATTCTCATGTACGGCATGGGGGAACGCTCCATTGTCCGACTGGCGGAGCTTTTGCGCAAGGGGGTACCCGTGAAGAAGATCCGGGATGTGCGCGGGACGGCGTATCTCTGCAAGGTGGGCGAAAAAGTCGCGTATCCGGTGGCGGAGAACTACAGATTTCTCGACCGGGAGCCGCTGTTTGCGCATAACGGAACGTCCGATCCCGCTATAGCATCCGAGTCCCTGCCCGCCGGCTATTCCTACGATCTGCTCAAAACCGACCGTGAGGCATACGCCGATTCCTTCCGCGTGCAGTATTTCCAGAACGATTCCGTCCACGGCAAGGCGATCGTGGAATATTACGACCAGAAGATGCTCGTCATCAATCCGCCCCAGCCGCCGCTCGAACGGGAGGAGCTGGACGAGGTCTACAATATCCCCTTCATGCGCACCTATCACCCCATGTACGAAAAGGACGGCGGCGTTCCCGCGATCACGGAGGTCCGCTTCTCCATCACGCACAACCGCGGCTGCTTCGGGGGCTGCAATTTCTGCGCCATCGCCTTCCATCAGGGACGTGCGGACCGCTCCAGGAGCATCCAATCCGTAGTCGAGGAAGCAAAGCTCCTTGCCACCCTTCCCGACTTCAAGGGCTACATCCACGACATCGGCGGTCCGACCGCGAATTTCCGCCGCCCTGCCTGCGACAAACAGTTGAAGGACGGCGTATGTCCCGGCAAGCGGTGTCTCGTGCCGAAGCCGTGTAAGAATCTCATCGCCGACCACAGCGAATACATCCGGCTGCTGTCCGAGGTCGAGGCGATCCCCGGCGTGAAGAAGGTCTTTATCCGCTCCGGCATCCGCTTCGACTATATGCTCTGCGACAAAAGCGACGCCTTCTTCCGCAAGCTCGTGCGCGATCACATCAGCGGACAATTGAAGGTCGCGCCGGAACACTGCTCCAGCCGGGTTCTCGCCGCCATGGGAAAGCCGGACGTTGCCGTGTACGATCGGTTCCGCGAAAAATATGCCCGGCTGAACGAGGAATACGGGCTGAACCAGTATCTTGTGCCGTACCTCATGTCGAGCCATCCGGGCAGCACCATGGACGATGCCGCGCTCCTTGCCGCCTATACAAAGCGGATCGGTCTTGCCCCGGAGCAGGTGCAGGATTTCTATCCCACCCCCGGCACCGCATCCACGGTCATGTACTACACGGGACTGGATCCGTTCACGGGGCAGGAGATCTATACGGCGACGAATTACCGTGAAAAGCAGCTCCAGCGGGCGCTTTTGCAGTGGCGCAAGCCGGAAAACCGGCGGATGATCTACGAGGCGATGCACTACTGCACGGAGGAGGGACAGCGGTATTTGCAGGAGCTGCTCGCCGGCAGACCCCCGATGCAGCCGTCGAAGGCATCAAAACCGTCGAAAGCGGCGGCATCGAAGCCGTCAAAGCCGTCGAAAGCGTCGGCAGCAAAGCCGGCAAAGCCGTCGAAAGCGGCGGTGTCAAAGCCGGCAAAGCCATCGAAGCCCCGGACGGAATCCGCACCAAAATCCCGGAACGTGCCGCGGAAAAAGTGACGATCCGCGGCGAGATCCCTTGGTCGTTTCTTTTTTCTCCGCGCGGGGGTGTTATAAGGTAGCTGCGTTATTCTTGAATTGTTTATCTTGGCTTTCTCAATGAGGAATACCTCATCGCACTTGTAGATTTTATTGTTGCCTTGCGGCGCACCAAAGGACGAAGGAGAAGGACTCTGCGGAGCCCCTCTCCTCCATCC
>USGH01000097.1 GCA_900554225.1 uncultured Eubacteriales bacterium
CACGGATCCTGTCGGACAGCGCCAAGGACCAGAGCGCGAGGAGGAACGACCAGAGCACCAACAGGTGGATGGGATAAAAGACGGTCCCGCCGTAGATGAGGTCAAAGGGAACCTCGGAGAGGACGGCAAAGACGAGCATCCGCAGGATATACTTGCGGATGTTGGACGTGTGCGCATACCCCTCCGCGATCATGAACGCGAAGAGGGGGAACGCGAGTCTGCCAATACAGGTCAGCCATTCCGCGCCCGGGAACATCGTGGCCCAGAGATGGTCGCCGAGCATCAGCGCCATCGCCAGCACGTGCAGCGTAAAGGAATCGATGCCGAGGGTATGTTTTTGTTTTGTTGTCATAGCTTCTCCCATGGCAGCCTCTGTCTCACAGTCTGCGCAGCGGCACAGGCTCCAGCCCCATATCCGCAAACACACCCGCCCAACGCTCCGGCATTCCAACGTCGTATTCGACCGGACAAAAGCCTGCGGTCAGGTAATTCTTGATGGCGGGTTTGCGCCATTCGTCCGTCGTCAGATAGACCTTTTCCACCCCGTCGCGGGACAGCTTTTCGAGGGCGTGTGCGAGCATGGCGTGACCGATCTTCTTGCCGCGCACCTCCGGAATGGCGGCGACCATGTGAATGTCTCCCGCACCGTCCGGACGGACAAAGCTCGTGATGGTGGCGACGGGACGATCGGTTTTGCGTTCACAGACAAAGAAAATATCGCGTTCCGGGACAACACCCGCCACATTGGTGATCGAGGAGACATATCCCTCACGCCCTGCATCCGGTCCGAACAATCCGTTTTTGCAGATCTCGATCCACGCGGCGATCTCGTCCTCGGTTTCACGGAAATTGCGGATGTAGTAGTCTTCGTGCAGCGGATAGGGGAAAACGCCCTCCGCCATTGTTTTGCACATCATCAGCTGGCTCATTGTATACCTCACTTCATGATAAAATCTGCACCGAAAAGCCCGAAAAGCTTCGGACAGTGCGACCTGGAATATCGGTACGCCAATGATAGCAGAAATCGGAGCGGATTGCAAGAGAAATGTGCAAATTCGGAAGGTTTTTTTGCAAAATCTATTGCCTTTTGCCGTCGTTTTTTATATAATGAAAACAGAACAGGGCGGCGGGAGGATTCCGCAATGCCGCATAGGACAACACGAAAGGAGACTCCGTGTACGGTGGATACGCGGAGAAACACAAATCCATGAACAATCGCGAATGGTTCCGGCAGGCAAAATACGGAATGATGGTCCATTTCGGCATCTATTCCATGCTTGCCGGCGAATATAGAGGAAGACGCACGCCGTATTACGCGGAATGGGCGCAGTCCTATTTCCAGATCCCGAACCGCGAGATCGAATCGCTTGCCGGGACGTTCCAGCCGATCTATTTTAACGCGGAGGAATGGATCACGCTCGCCAAGGAATGCGGCATGGAGTACTTCGTCATCACCTCCAAGCACCACGAGGGCTTTGCACTGTTCGATTCCGCGTGTGATCCGTTCAATGTAGTGCGTGCCACACCGTTTGGCAGAGACATCATCGCGGAACTGGCAGAAGCCTGCTACAAGCATGGGGTCAAATTCGGACTGTACTATTCCCAGGAGCTGGACTGGCACCATCCCCACGGCGGCGGATACGACAAGACCTGCGGCTGCGCGGGTACGACCTGGTTCAACAGCTGGGATTTCCCGGGCAGAGACAACAAGGATTTCTCCATCTGCTTCGAGGAAAAAATCAAGCCACAGGTCAAAGAGATTCTCACCAAATACGGGGAGCTCTGCCTCATCTGGTTCGATACGCCCGGTGTGATACGACCGGAGCAGAGCCGCGCGCTCTTCGATATGGTCAAGGAGTATCAGCCGGACTGCCTGATCAATTCCCGGTTGGGCAACGGCGCATACGACTATGTATCCCTTGGCGACAACGAGATTCCGAAAAAGCGCCCCGAGAACATTCCGGACACCCCGGCAGGCGACATGAACGAGCTGGACGGATTCAAGTATTCCCCCTATGATCTCTACGAAACGGCGGCGACGCTCAACGATACGTGGGGATTCAAGTATTACGACGCCAACTGGAAAACGCCGGAGCAGATCGCGGCAAACAAAAAGCACCTCAACGATATGGGCGTCAATTACCTTTTGAATGTGGGACCCGACGGACTGGGCAGAATTCCGTCCTTCTCCATCGACATCCTGCGCCGCGCCCGGGAAATTGAGGAAGAATCCCAATCATTATAAAAGCTACAAGGAGGAACCACCTATGAGACTTCGTCCGCCATCCGTACCGCTCATTACGGTCGATCCCTATTTTTCGCTCTGGTCTCCGGCGGATCACCTGACCGATTGCGTCACCACACATTGGACAGGCAGTCCGCAGACCATGGTCGGATATGCTGCCATCGACGGCGTGTCCTATCGTTTTCTCGGCAAGCTCCATCCGGGCGACACCTCCCCGGCAATGGAGGAGATCTCCCGGGACTGTGACGCGCTCCATACCGTGTATGTCTTTGCTGCTGCCGGTGTGGAATTGACCGCCACGTTTATGACCCCGTTGCTGCTTGACGATCTCGATGTGATGAGCCGTCCGGTGTCGTATCTTCGCCTTTCCGCCCGCAGCACAGACCGCGCATGCCATATGGTGGGTATTCGTCTTGCCGTCAGCGAGGAGATCTGTCTGGACAAACGGCGGCAGGATGATGTGACAACGGAAATCTTTACGGAGGACGGGCTGTCTTCTGTGAAGATCGGCAGTGTCCGGCAGCCTGTCCTTGCGCGTTCCGGGGACGACATCCGCATCGACTGGGGATATTTTTACATGACCGCCGCGGATGCCGTCTGCGGGGTAGAGAAGATCGACATTCCATATTCCGGCGGCGATGCTCCGGCAGACTACGATCCCGCAACCACGTTTGTTACCCTGTCGCTCGATCTCGATACGATGGAGGATACAGATGCGCTTGTTACCTTTGCATACGACGACGTGTATTCGATCCTCTATTTCGGGGAAAAGCTCCATGCGTATTGGAACCGGAACGGTATGACCATCCGGGAAGCCATCGCCGCCGCACACCGGGAGTATGCGACGCTTGACGAACGGTGCAGCGCGTTTGCCGCCAGGCTCTTTGCCGACGGCGTCAAGGCGGGCGGAGAAAAATACGCGGAGATTCTCGAATTGTCCTATCGCCAGTCCATCGCGGCGCACAAGGCGGTGATCGACGATCGTGGCGAACTGCTCTTTATCTCCAAGGAATGCTTTTCCAACGGTTGCGCCGCCACAGTGGATCTGAGCTATCCGTCCGCGCCGCTGTATCTGCTCTACAATCCGGAGCTGGTGCGCGGCATGATGCGGCCGATCATCCGGTATGCCAAGAGCGAGGGGTGGCACTTTGATTTTTCCCCGCACGACTGTGGGCAGTATCCGATTCTTGCCGGACAGGTCTATGCGAACAATGCCGAAGAATGGCAGATGCCGGTGGAGGAATCGGGCAATATGCTCGTTCTGGTCACGTCCTGTGCCATCGCCGACGGCAATCTCGCCTTTGCCAGGGAAAATATGGAGCTGTGGGAAACGTGGGTCCAGTATCTGCTCGCGCACGGAGAGGATCCGGAGAATCAGCTTTGTACGGACGATTTTGCCGGTCATCTTGCGCACAACTGCAACCTCTCTCTGAAAGCGATGATGGGCATTACCGCGCTCGCCATTCTCTATCGGATGCTGGATCGCGCCGAGGAAGCAAATGCGCTATTCGAGAAAGCGCGCGCCATGGCGGAATCGTTCGCGCGTCGTGCCGCAAATGGAGATGGCAGCTATCGTCTGGCATACGACCGTCCCGGCACATGGTCGATGAAGTACAACATCGTCTGGGATAAGCTCTGGCACACCGGGATCATGGATCCGGCTGTGCTGCAATCCGAATTTGCCTCCTATCGCCGCCACGTGAATCCCTACGGTATGCCTCTCGACTGCCGGGAAACGTACACCAAGAGCGATTGGCTCGTCTGGACGGCGACAGTGGCAAATGATCGTGCGGATTTTGAGGAGTACATCGCACCGCTGTGGGAGGCATATCACCGCACCCTTTCCCGTGTTCCCCTGACGGACTGGTACTACACCGTTACCGCGAACCAGAGAGGCTTCCAAAACCGCTCCGTGATCGGCGGACACTTCATGAAGCTGCTCGAATATTCCGGCAAGATGCGCGTGGAGTAAAAGAGACGAAGAAAAGAACGCAGAGGCGGAAAAACCTTTGCGTTCTTTTTGTTCGGGCATTATTCGTACATGGCGTAAATCTTGCCAAGCGCCTTGTCGATCTTGCTCTCCGCCTTGGCATAGGTGGAGGCAATATCCGTCGTTTTCTCATTGAGACAGCCGCGGAACATATACGGCAGCATTTCGAGGTAGGTGCCGTACATGAAGGAGACGTCAAACGCGGCGCCGGCGGAGATCAGATCGATCATGGAAGCGGTCGCCTCGTCCTTGGAATATTTCGATTTCAGAGCCACATCGTAGTATACGGGATACACATTCGTATACGTTTCCGCCGCCATAGCTTCCGTCATGAGCGAGACAAAATCCGTATCTGTGACCGTGGTCGGCATACCCACGATGAAGTAGCCGTCCGCGACCAGACAGTGGTAGCCGTCCTGTGCTTCGTCGTATTTGGGTTGCGGTACGATACCGAACGGATCCTCCATATCCCGCAGCGCGTTGAAGGCATCGTCTAACGTACCCTGCGCGAAAACGAGGGTGCCGCCGGTGAAATAGTCCATGAAGCCTGTCCAGTTTTCCCAGAAATACACGCCGTTGTTCTCATAATAGAGCTTGTAGACCTTGGAGAGCGCGTCGTAGGTTTTCTCCTGCATCAGCTTGATTTCCAGCGTTCCGTCTGCGGCTTTTCCGGTGACAGGAATGTCAAACGCGCTGCACCAGGTGTCGGAATAATACCAGTTTGCGCCGAAGCCGTACTGGTCGTTTTCATCCCGGCTGCCGTCTCCGTTGATATCCCGGTACATTCCCTCCACAAGGGTGCTGAGATAATCGATCGTCCATCCGCCGTCCAGCACAAGCGCGTACAGATCCGCTTCGGTCAATCCATGGTTCTGCAGCAGTGCAGAATTCACATAGATTGCCGTGGTGCTGGTCATGTAGGTCACAGAGAAGGAGCCGGTCAGACCGAACAGCTTGCCGTTGAAGGTGGCGCCGTCATTGATCTGCTGGTTCCACCACGGCTTGTCGGGATGGATGTACTTCGTGTCGTTCCAGTTTTGATAAATGCCCGCCGCCGTAGCCATGTGGAAATTCCAGACCTCCTGCGCGGCAACATCACAGAAATCATCACCAGCCGTCGCGTATTGCACGAGCGCGGTATAGATGCTGCCGCAGTCTCCGGTCATGGGGATGGCTTGGATGGAGACGTTGAAGCGTTCCGAAAGCCGCGCGTTCCGGTTGAATACGGCGTCGTTTTCGACCTCTCCAGTCAGCTCTTCCGTGAAAAACTCATCGGTATAGCCTTCAACGCTGGCGATGCGATAGACTTTGCCGTCATAATCCATGGCGGGCAGATCATCGGACAGCGCGGGCTCTGTTTCCTGCACCTCGGTATCCGTGGACGCAGAGGGAGCGGTGCCGTCCTGGGTATCGGCGACAGTGGGGATGGTTTCCTTTTCCGTGCCGCTACATGCCGTCGCGGACAGCAGAATGGCACACAGAAGAAGGAGCGCAGAAAATCGTTTCATGGGGGGGACTCCTTTTTATTTGTGGATAGGGAAGCGCTGCATCCATCGGTTTTTTACGCAAAAACAGCCTTACAGCAGCGTTTCCATAGTATACCCGTTTATTATATAGGATGCGGCGGGAAAAGTCAACAGAAAAACGGAAAAGTACGGCGCGGTGGGAACCGAAACCGTACTTTTTAGGGGACAGGGCACTATCGCAGTCTGCGATCTACCGCTTTTTTCGCCATCGCCATGAAGAACCCGATCACGTATGTACCGCCGAGGATCCCGACACACCAGAGGACGGAATCCCACAGCGGCTGGTCGTAGATGCAGAGAAACGGATACGGTCCGTGCCACCAGAGAAGATAATTGCAGAGGACGGCGCACAATCCGTACAGCTCCGTCGGCAGCAGCGCGATATGGGCGATCTCCGGGATCTTTGTCGGGATCCGCGGCAGGAGAAGGAGGGTTGAGAACACAGTCAGGATCGGATTCAGAAGATGGTGATAGAGCATATCGCCCTCGGTCAGCATCATTCGATAGCCGTTCTCACCGGCAGCCGGAGCCAGCACCAATACGACCACGAGAAATGTCAGCGTCAGGCAGACCGCAGCGGTGAAATAGGCAAGGAGGATCCATACCGGCACCGGCTTTTTGGTGACAAGCGCGCGCAGCAGAAAGAACGTAAGCAGGATTCCGGCAAGCGCGGCTATGGTATTGCTGTCCACGGTGTAATACTGAAAAATCGCAAACCCATGGACGGGAAAGAGAAGCAGGATTCCACGAAGCGCGAATACCGCCGTCAGTGACGCACAGAGGATCGCCCCGAACGTTCGTACCGTTTTCATACCGCTGTCCTCCCGTTCAGTCGTTCTTTTCCGACTGTTCCTTGTGATACTGGAGCGTGTAGAGCTGATAATATCTGCCGTGTGCCGCGAGCAGCTCGTTGTGATTGCCGGATTCTATGATCTTCCCGTGTGAGAGAACGTAGATCCGGTCGGCGTGCTGAATCGTGGACAGGCGGTGCGCAACGATGAGCATGGTGCCGATTTTCGCCATCTTTTCGAGCGAATCCTGGATGAGGATCTCGGTCTCCGTGTCGATATTCGCCGTCGCTTCATCGAGAATCATCACGGACGGATGGTGGATTAACGTGCGTGCGAAAGAGAGCAGCTGTCTCTGTCCGGCAGAGAAGTTGTTGCCGCGCTCTCTGACCACCTCGTCAAGTCCCTTGTCCAACCGCCGGATGAACGGTTCCGCATTGACGTAGCGGCATGCCTCCCAGACCTCCTCGTCCGACACCCCCTCCATGCGCAGAAGGATGTTGGAGCGGATCGTTCCGGAGAACAGGAACACGTCCTGGAGCATCTGACCGAAATGGCGGCGGAGACTGGAGATTTTGATTTTCCGGATGTCCATGCCGTCGATGAGGATCTGCCCGCGCTGGATGTCGTAATTGCGGCAGATGAGGGACAGGATCGTACTCTTGCCGGAACCCGTAGAGCCGACAAACGCAATGGTCTCCCCGGCGTGGATATGGAAGGAAACACCCTTCAGGACCCATTCCTCCGGCACATACGAGAACCATACGTCCCGGAATTCGATCTCACCGCGGATGTCGTCTACCTCGATGGCATCCGGTGCATCCACGATCTTCGGCTCCATATCGAGAATCGTGAAGATTTTCTCCGCCGACGCAAATGCCGACTGGAGCCAGTTGAACTGCTCTGCGAGACTTTGAATCGGGTTGAAGAATTTGGAGATGTACATATAGAACGTGACGATCACGCCGCCGGTCAAGGTCTGCCCAAGGAAGGTAACGTCCCGGATCGCACCCCGTCCGCCGAGATACAACAGACAAAGCACGGAGGAAACATACAGCATATAGACGACAGGCCGGAAGATACCGAACACGAAAATCTGCTGCTTCTTCGCCTGCCCGAGCCGATTGTTGCGCTCCTTGAAATCGGCAAGCTTCTGGCTTTCCCGGTTGAAAATTTGCGTGATTTTGATGCCGGACAGGTTTTCCGACAGATAGGTGTTGATGTCTGTGGTGCCGTCCTTCACTCTGCGATAGGCGCGGCGGGAGAATTTGCGGAAGATCACAGTGAACAATACGATAAACGGCGCGAAGCACAGCACCATGAGGGTCAGCGCGTAGTTGACACAGAGCATGGCGGCGGTGACACCGATGATGATGAAGCAGTTTTTCGCGAGGTTGACAAGGATATTCGTAAAGAGCATCGACACTGCGTTCGGGTCATTGGTCACACGGGTGACGAGCTTGCCGACCGGAATCGCGTTGAGCTGCTCATGGGACAGGGATTCGATGTGGATAAAGAGATCCTCACGGATTTTGGAAAGGATCTTCTGCCCGACCTTCTGCAAAAGAATCGCTTCGATATACGTACATACCAGGGAAACGATCAGAATCGACGCATATACGGCGACCATTCTGTAGAGATGCGAAAGCGCGAAATCCGACTTGACCATCTCCTCAATGTTCCCGACGACCAGCGGCGAGACAATATCGTAGGCGACGGAGATGAGCATGATCAGACCGATGAGGCAGAAATGCGCGCGGTAGGGCTTGGCATACACGAGCATACGACGAATGATCTCACCGTCCGCCATGTGCCGATCGAAGCCGAGAGCCTCCTTTTTGTTTTTCATCAGCGCATATGCCGTGATAAAGACTATGGAAAAGACGCCCAGGATCGCGCCTATGACAAGGATCGGATAAAATTCATGCATCGGCGTGTTCCTCCTCTAATTTTTGCAGCGCAACCATCCTGTTGTAGGCGGGGCATCTTGCGCATAGCTCTGCATGGGTGCCGACATCCACGACCGTGCCGTTGTCGATAAAGAGGATCTTGTCCATCTTCTCAATGGTGGAGATCCGGTGCGCGATCAGGATGGTGGTCTTGTTCCGGCGGGTGTTGTGCAGGTTTTCGAGAATGCTCTTTTCCGTTTTGGTATCCACAGCGGACACGGAATCGTCGAGAATGAGGAGCGGTGCGTCCTTCAAAAGGGCTCTGGCGATGGAGATCCGCTGCTTCTGACCGCCGGATACGGTCTCTCCGCGTT
>USGH01000098.1 GCA_900554225.1 uncultured Eubacteriales bacterium
GCGGAAATGCGGATCGGAGCGGATCCCCCCACGGGATGTGGCGGATACCGCAGTCGATCTATCGCCGCAAAGTATGTACCGGAGCGATGAAGAATCCTATGGAAATAACGCAAGGAGGAAACGCATTTGCCGAAGGATGATGTAATTGAGTTTGAAGGTACCGTCGTAGAAGCTCTGCCGAACACTACGTTCAAGGTAAAGCTCCCGAACGATATGATCGTGACGGCGCACATTTCCGGTAAACTCAGAATGAACTATATCCGCATTCTCCCGGGCGATAAGGTCACTGTGGAAGTCTCCATTTATGACCCGACCAAGGGCAGAATCACCTGGAGAACGAAAGGCTGATTGCGGCATGACGGTCGCGCAGCAGAGGCTTGCGTAAACTCTGTGCCGCCGACGTTGTGTGCTTATCCTGGCGCGGAGCTGGCTCCGCATTTTCCAGAGTGTCTTTGCAGCGGAATGCTGTGCGCGAGGGGGACAGTTGTCCCGGATCGCGTGAATCGACAAAGAGTTGCTTGGCGGAGAAGCCGGTTATCCCGCCGGTGCTGACGGTTTCGCATTTCCCGTCGCGCCCGATCCCGGCATATTCGGACGAGCCTGACAGACGACCTGGTCTGCCGCGCCCGATCCAAAGCCGCAGAAATGAGATTCATTTTTGCGTGTGGTCCGTTCCGCGTTCGATCCCGGAGGCGGAGCAAACAAGAAGAAAGGTGGAATTATACTGTGAAAGTTAAGCCTTCCGTAAAAAAGATCTGCGAAAAGTGCAAGATCATCAAGCGTCACGGCCATGTGATGGTGATCTGTGAGAACCCGAAGCACAAGCAGAGACAGGGTTAATTGAAGAACCAGAGAAAGGTGGAAGAAGCAAATGGCTCGTATATCCGGTGTTGATATCCCGAATTCGAAGCGTGTGGAAATCGCTCTTACCTACATTTATGGTATCGGCAGAAAAAGCGCGAACGACATTCTCAAGAAAACCGGCATCAATCCCGACATCCGTGCAAAGGATCTGACCGAGGACGATATCGCAAAGCTGCGTGACGTCATCGAAAATGAATATACCGTAGAGGGTGAACTCCGTCGTGAGGTCGCTATGAACATCAAGCGGCTCGTGGAGATCAACTGCTATCGCGGCATCCGTCACAGAAAGGGCCTCCCTGTGCGTGGTCAGAGAACCAAGACCAACGCCAGAACCAGAAAAGGTCCGGCTAAGACGATTGCCAACAAGAAGAAGTAATAAAGGAGTGAGAGGACGAAATGGCTAAAGTAGCTGCTAAGAAAGTCATCAAGAAGCGTCGCGACCGGAAGAATATTGAAAAAGGTCACGCACACATCCGCTCTACCTTCAACAATACCATCGTGACGATCACCGACGTTATGGGCAATACCGTATCGTGGGCATCCTCCGGCGGCATGGGCTTCAAGGGCTCCAAGAAGAACACGCCGTTCGCTGCACAGACCGCTGCCGAAGCTGCCGCAAAGGGAGCTATGGAACATGGTATGAAGACGGTGGAAGTATACGTAAAGGGTCCCGGCAATGGTCGTGAAGCTGCCATCCGCGCGCTCCAGACTACCGGTCTTGACATCACCCTCATCAAGGACGTTACCCCGATCCCGCACAACGGTTGCCGTCCGCCGAAGCGCAGAAGAGTATAATTTAGGAGGAAAATACAAATGGCAAGATATACTGGTCCTTCCTGCAAGCTCTGCCGCAGAGAAGGCAAAAAGCTTTTCCTCAAGGGCGACCGCTGCCTCTCCGATAAGTGTGCCGTCGCTCGTCGTGCCACGGTTCCGGGTCAGCACGGCGCAGGCCGCAAGACCATCAAGGAATATGGACTCCAGCACAGAGAAAAGATGACCGCACGCCGTTACTACGGTGTTCAGGAAAAGCAGTTCCACGAATACTACGTAAAAGCCGACAAGAAGGCTGGCGTTACCGGTGAAAATATGCTCACCATCCTTGAGTGCCGTCTCGACAACATCGTATACAGAATGGGTCTCGCATCCAGCCGTAAGGAAGCACGCCAGATGGTTCGCCACGCACACTTCACCTTAAACGGCAAGAAGGTGGACATCCCGTCCATCATCTGCAAGGTCGGCGATGTGGTCGCACTCCGCGAAAAGAGCAAGGCTTCCGAAAAGTTCAAGATGCTCGTCGAAACCTCTGAGACCGCTGTGATCCCGAAGTGGCTTGAAATCGACCACGCCAACGCTACCGCCAAGGTTATCGCCCTGCCGAAGCGTGACGACATCGACTTCCCGTTCGAAGAACAGCTCATCGTCGAGTTGTACTCCAAATAATAATCCCCCAGAGCGCGCTTTCACGAGAGCGTTTCCCGGTTTCCCCATTGCGTGGTCCGGGAAGTATGGGATCATCCATGAGGCACTCCGTTTCATGGACGACGGTATGGATGGCGGCGGAATCGCAAAGAGCTTCTTTCGATTCCCCACCGTGCCACATCCGACGGTTGCCTGACCGACAGCTGTCCGGTCCGGCTTTGGAGGCTTTCCCCTTGCGAGAGATAGCGCAACAGCAAATGTGTGGATTTGCAAACATTGGAAACGGAGGGTTATTAGTACATGATTGAGATTGAAAAGCCGAATATTGCGACGATCAATCTGAGTGAAGATGGCAGAAACGGAAAGTTTATAATCGAACCCCTGGAGAGAGGCTACGGCATTACACTCGGAAATTCCCTGCGCCGTGTTCTCTTGAGCTCCCTGCCCGGAGTTGCCGTTACCAGCATCAAGATCGACAATGTGCTGCACGAGATCTCCACGATCCCCGGCGTGAAGGAAGACGTGACCGAGATCGTCCTCAACGTCAAAGGTATCACCGCAAAGCTCCACTGCGACGGCCCCAAAACGGTGCTGATCGATGTGACGGGCGGCGCGGATGTGACTGCCGGCGACATCAAGCAGGACGCGGATATCGAAATCCTCAACCCGGATCATCACATCGCCACCGTCGGCGACAACGTGCGCTTCTTCATGGAGCTTACGTTCGATCACGGCAGAGGCTATGTGTCGCAGGAAAAGAATAAGCAGCTCTATCTGGTGCAGAGCCAGGGCGTGGCTGCTCCGATCGGCACCATTTTTACCGATTCGATCTACACTCCGGTCTATAACGTGAATTATACCGTCGAGAATACCCGTGTGGGCAGCAACACCGATTATGACAGACTCACTCTCGAAGTGCTGACCAACGGCGTAATCCTCGCGAAAGAAGCGATTTCTCTCGCCGCCAATATACTCAACGAGCATCACAACTAGTTCGTCGATCTTTCTGAAGAAGCAAAGAATTCAGAGATCATGGTGTAACGAGAACAAACCATCAAAGAAAAGGTCCTTGAGATGACCATTGAGGAGCTTGACATGTCCGTCCGCAGCTTCAATTGCCTGAAGCGCGCCGGCATTGATACCGTTGAAGATCTGATCAACCGAACCGAGGACGACATGATGAAGGTGCGTAACCTCGGTAAGAAGTCGCTTGAAGAAGTGATCCAGAAGCTGCATTCCCTCGGCCTCGACCTCAAGAAGGAAGAGGAATAAGGACTGCTCCCCGCGGATCCTACCCCATATATATGATTTTCACTCCCGCCCTCGCTATCGGAGGTATCCGTCCGGTCCCAGACTGTCGGAGAAAGCGGGAACAACCCATTATGCATAAGGAGGACATGGAATATGCCCGGTACCAGAAAACTCGGCAGACCCACGGCTCACAGAAACGCTATGCTTCGTGGCATGGTAACCTACCTGATCGAAAACGGTTCCATCGAAACCACGCTCACCCGCGCTAAAGAAGTCCGTGCCATCGCTGAAAAAATGATCACGCTCGGCAAGAAGAACACCTTAGCTTCCCGCCGTGCTGCTCTCGCTTATATCACCAAGGAAGACGTTGTCAAGAAGCTCTTCGACGAGGTCGCTCCCAAGTACGCAGATCGCAACGGTGGTTACACCCAGATCTACAAGCTCGGACCCCGCCGCGGTGACGCAGCCGAAATGGCTCTCATCAAGCTTGTTGACTAACAACACAGTTGACTAACAACACGGTTGGCGCACAATCGCAGCGAATATAATGGTGTCATTTTCACCACTATTCTGCGGTTCTGCCAATGATGCATCTGAAAGGGTCTCTCTATCGCACGATAGGGAGACTTTTTTACGTCTCTGAATGCAAAAATTCACATTATCCTATTCCATAAAGAGGCGTTTTGTGGTATACTAATCATGATTATGCAAAAATGAGAATGCGCACCGTATTATAAGGAAGCTGTCTGCGCAACGGAGAACATGGAATGAATGTATACAAGAAGCTAATGACGAATACGGCACTGATCGCACTGAGTACGTTCGGGTCGAAGCTGCTGGTGTTCCTCCTGACGCCGTTCTATACGCGCGTGCTGTCTACAACGGAATACGGCATCATGGACAACGTGGTGCAGCTTGCAAATCTGCTCATCCCCATCGCGTCCGCCGGTATTGCCAACGCCGTGATCCGATTCGGGATGGATGAAGTCACCGATCGCCGCGCCGTCTATACGTTCGGTATCGTCATCACCGCGCTTGGCTCCGCGGGACTGTTGATACTCTATCCGCTGCTCAATCTGATCCCCTATACGCACGGGTATACGATCCTTGTATGCTTCTATGTCATTGCGTCCAATTTTTACGCCGCGTGCAGCCAGTTTGCGCGATCCGGCGGCAATGTGCGGCTCTATGCGGAGGCAGG
Source organism: uncultured Eubacteriales bacterium (assembly GCA_900554225.1). GTDB lineage: Bacteria > Bacillota > Clostridia > Oscillospirales > CAG-272 > UMGS1696. The sequence continues at coordinate 4,736 of USGH01000098.1, forward strand.
CATTTTGTGTACCGCAGTCAATATCGGGCTGAATATCCTCTTTCTTGCCGGATTCCACTGGGGCGTGCCGGGGTACGTGCTGGCGAGTATCCTTGCGGATTTCACGTGCGCCGCGTTCTGCATCATCCGCGACAAGCAGTGGCGATCCTTCTCTCTGGCGTCGATCCTGCCGCAGGAATGCCGTGCTGTGGACCAGGATATGCTACGGTATGCGATCCCCCTCATCCCCACCACGGTGTGCAGTTGGGTCATCAATATCTCCGACCGCTATATCATCACCTCTGTGCTCGGCACCTCCGTGAACGGGCTGTATTCCATCTCCAACAAGATCCCGACGATCCTCATCATCATTTCCAATATTTTCACCTACGCGTGGCAGCTTTCGGCGTTTGTGAATCAGCCCAAGGAGGAGCGGGAACGGCTTTTCTCCAATGTGGCAAAGGTCTATCAGGCGGTGGCGTTCACGGGTGCGGCATGGCTCATGGTCACGGCAAAGCTGTCTACCAGAATCCTGGCGGCACCGGAGTACTATGACGCGTGGCATGAGGTGCCGATGCTCGTTTTTGCGACGATGTTCTGCTGCCTCGCGAATTTCCTGACCTCCGCGTATCTTGTGGACAAGCGGAGCGTGGCTACCTTTGTGACCATTTTCATCGGCGCGGTGCTGAACGTGATCGGCAACCTGATCTTAGTCCATCCGCTCGGGGCGATGGGCTGCGCGATCTCGACCTGCGTGAGCTATTTTGTCATGTTCATGATCCGCTTCTTCCATAGCCGCACTTCCGTCCGCATCCACTGGGACAACGGTCGCTTTGTCGCCAGCGTCGTCCTTGTCACGGCTCTCTGTATCGTCATGATCGCGGATAGCCCGTATTCCCTGCCGGTGTCGATCGCGCTGACTGCGGTCGTGACCGTGCTGAATTTCCGTCACCTCATCAAGGCTGCGCTGAAGCTCTTGCGCAAGGGTTGAAGCGTTCTCATTTGCAAAGGAGTATGTTATTATGCCTCAGAAGAACAAAATCGCGTTTGTAGCGCGGATGGATGAAGATATGTATAAGAAGTTTATCGCGGTCGCGGAGAAGGAAGGACGGTCGCCGAACAACCACTTCCTGCACCTTCTGCGCACAAATATCGCCTACTACGAGCGAATCCACGGCAAGCTGGACACCAGTACGGTAGAGCTGCCCCAAGAAAACGAGTCAGCAGAGTAAAACAAAAACTGCCCAGCACAAACTATATCCATCCCATCCCCTGTATAAAAGTTCTTGCCCAGAATGCGCAGCTTTCTGACTTCTATTCAAGAAGCCGCGTATCCCCTAATATCGGGAGGTATTTATCATGTTAGCGATCACAAGCGGCGCAGCACTGTACGGAATCGACGGATTTCTGGTGACGGTGGAATGCACAGCGGAGCGGAATCTGCCGGAGTTCGAGATCGTCGGGCTGCCGGACGCCGCGGTGCGGGAATCGGAGCTGCGGATGTATACGGGCGCGAGGAATTGCGGCTTTGCGATTCCGGAGCTGGAGGTGAGCGTGAATCTGGCTCCGGCGGATCGAAAGAAGGAAGGCACCGCGCTGGAGCTTGCGATTCTGTGCGCGATCTATCAGACGTGCGGTGTGATCACGCCGTCATGCGATATGGGAACGAAGTGCTTCATCGGGGAGATCTCGTTCTCCGGCGAGGTACGGAGCGTGCGCGGCGTGCTTGGAATGACATTGGCGGCGATCCACGCGGGCAAGACGGAGATTTTCGTGCCGGAAGCGAACATAGGCGAGGCGTCGGTGGCGGAAACGGAGGGGGTATCGATCTACGGCGTGCCGGACATTCCGACGCTCCTTTGGCATCTGAACGGGCGGGAGCGAATGGTGCCGAGCGCGGCGGATCCGTTTGCGCACGTTGCGGAGCCGGTATTCGATGTGGATTTTGCCGAGGTCAAGGGGCAGTTCCGGGCGAAGCGGGCGATGGAGGTCGCGGCTGCCGGGGGACACAACATTCTCCTGATCGGACCGCCGGGATCGGGCAAATCGATGCTGGCGAAGCGGCTGCCGACGATTCTGCCGCCGATGCACCGGGAGGAAGCTCTCGAAGCGACGAAGATCCACTCGTGTGCCGGGATGCTGTCGGAGGAGCTGCCATACATACAGAACCGCGTGTTCCGTTCGCCGCACCACAGTCTGAGCACGGCTGCACTCGTTGGCGGGGGAAAGGTGCCGTCGCCGGGAGAGATCTCGCTGGCGCATCACGGGGTGCTGTTCCTCGACGAGTTCCCGGAGTTCCGCAAGGACGCGATGGAAGCGCTGCGGCAGCCGATCGAGGACAGGCAGGTGACGATTACGCGCGCGGCAGGACGGGTGACCTATCCGGCGGATTTTCTGCTGGTCTGCGCGATGAATCCGTGTCCGTGCGGGTATTACGGCAGCAGAGACGAGGCGCACCCGTGCAAATGCACCGAAAAGGCGATTGCGGCGTATCTTGAAAAGATCAGCGGGCCGATGCTGGACCGGATTGACATCCAGATGGAGATGCCCGCGCTGTCCTTTGCGGAATTGTCGGACGCGAAGCCGGGTGAGCCGTCGGCGGAGATCCGAGCCAGGGTGACGGCGGCGCGGGAGCTTGCGATACGGCGATCCCGGGAGTCCGGCACAGCGGGGGAGACGGTCTTTTCCAACAGCCGCCTATCGGGGGAGGCACTGCGCCGATTCTGCGCCCTGGACAGCGAAACGACAGCGGTGATGGAGGATGTATTCAACCGGCTCCACATATCCGCGCGCGCCTATGACCGGATTCTCCGCGTTGCCCGGACCCTTGCCGATCTCGAATCGGTCGTCAGAGATGGCGGCACAGAACAGTCCGGCATTTTAGGCGGGCCGATCGCCAAACGGCACCTTCTTGAAGCCGTCCAGCTCCGCGCCCTTGACAAAAAATATTTCGGCGGGCGTTGAGGGGGGAGACGCGGGGAGACGCGGGGAGACGGTCGCTTTTGAAAAAGCTCCGCAAAACTTTTATACAGGGGATGGGACTGGAGATAGTTTGTGCAGGTCTGGCTTTGCTTGTGCGGCTTGGAGCTGGTTGGGCTTAAGTCGATTGTGCCTGCGCTATCGTAGAGTGGGGGCTTCCTGTTCCGTTTGTGGCTGTATCTTTGTGGATCCGCTGTTTTCTGTTGGATGCAAAAAAAGTGCGATATGCTCCGGGGACGGTAACATATCGCACTTTATGTTTCTATTGTGGGGCAATGCAGGGGCTGTCAGGGCGCATATGGTTTCGTTACGGGAAATGCGCTTTTGTCTCTCCCTTATCCCAGATCCGGCGTATCCACGAAGGCGATCTCCGCGCGGTCATAGCCGTCGGTTTCGAGGACGAGGATCTCGTTGTCGCCGGATTTTAGCATCGGGGCAGGGCAATAGAGGGTCTTTTGCGGCCCCGCGTCGAGGTAATAGCGACCCAGATTGAAGCCGTTGACGAGAACGATGCCGTGGTGGAAGCCGTCGAGCTGAACGAACGTATCCTTCGGTTCTTCGTCGATGGTGAGGGTGCCGCGCAGGAGATACGTGCCTTCCACAGCACCGTCCGGCGTTTTGTCATAGGTCACGCCCGACAGATTGTCCACGTGGAACGGGGTCATTTCCCAGCCGAAGTGGTATTGCTGTCCGAACCGGATGCCTACCGCGCCCTTGCGATCCCGGAGCTTCGGACCATAGTTCACGCGGCCCATGTCCTCCACGAAAATATCGAGCCGTACCGACTGTCCGTGATCGAGGTTCAGCGGCACATCGGCACGTCTGCGGTCTCTCTCGAAAATGCCGCAGAATTTGCCTTCAATAATTAACTTCCCGCGGTCGTGAAGCACGTCATAATGTACAGACACTCCAGAGATCGGGCCGTGTATCACCGTC
>USGH01000099.1 GCA_900554225.1 uncultured Eubacteriales bacterium
GGCGTGTGCTCTATCCAGCTGAGCTACTGAGACATTTTTAAGATTTATGCAATTTTTACTGCTCGAAGGAATCGAACAATCTGCCGCTTAGGAGGCGATCGCTCTATCCAGCTGAGCTACAGAAACACACCTATACTATACCACATCCGCGCGCGTTTTGCAATAGGTTCCCGAAAAATTTCTCGCACTCCCTCCGTCACTTGCATGATATAGCATGATCTGGGGAGACTTTTTTATAGCGGCTGCGAAAAAAGCGATTTTGGCACCCGGAAACGGATACGGAATTGCGGTTCATCAAATGTTAACAAAAATTACACAATATACTGTTGAATTACGGGCCGGAAAATGGTACCCTTATGGCAGTGATTAGCACTCGAACATGAACAGTGCTAATTGCAAAGCGAAGAGTCAACCTCCGGGATAGAATCCGAACAGTAAGGAGGTGTTGAGGTTGAATAATGGAGAAAAAAAGATTGCGGGCGAATTGAGTGAGCGAAAAAAACAGATTCTCAAGGCGATCGTGGACGCCCATATTGAAAACGGCGAACCGGTCGGCAGCAAGTATCTCTCCCAGATTCAGCACATCGCCTGCTCATCTGCTACCATCCGCAACGAAATGGCGGAACTCGAGGATCTCGGATACCTCGAACAGCCGCATACCTCGGCAGGACGGATTCCGTCAGAGCTTGGCTACCGCTTTTACGTCGATGCGCTGGTGGATCGGTACAATTTCACGCAGAATGAAATCGCCGAACTACAAAATATGCTGCGGGTACGGCAGGGCGAGATGGATACCATCCTCCAGACCGCAATGCAGCTTGCATCTCACCTGACCAACTACACCGCGATGGCACTCAAACCCATTCAGGCGCGGATCACGGTGGATCGCTTCGAGATCATGCGGCTCAATGAATCAACACTGGTGCTGATCATGGTACTCGGGCAGACGATCAAGACCCGGTATGTCCGTTCGCAGGTCCCGGTGCCGTCGGAAGCGGCTGCAAAGCTTGCATTGGTACTCAACAAATTCGCGGCACATCGGAGCGCGGAGGAGATCAACATGCCGCTGCTCATGCAGATGGAGAGCGCGATGGGAGAATACGAATACCTCATCTCTCCGGTGATCAAAGGCGTGTGCGAGGTCATCACCCGGTACGACGGCGGCGAGATCCGCTTCGACGGAATCAACCGACTGCTCTCCTATCCGGAATATTACGATCTCGATCGACTGAAGGAAATGCTGGCACTCTTTGAGAAAAAGGACGATCTTGTGAAAATCCTTTCGGAGGCGGCGGAACCACAGCAGAACGACAAATCCGGTGCGGTCGGAAAACCAAACGGCGTACAGATCTACATCGGCAAGGAAAATCTTGTGAAAATCATGGACAATTCCACCCTCATTTTCAAAACGGTTCGGCGGCATGGCAATCCGGTCGGCGCAATTGGGATCATCGGTCCGACGCGCATGGATTACAAGCGTGTGATCGCCATGATCGACCGTTTGACAAGCGGCGTAAGCGATATGCTCAATGAGGATGCGTCACAGAGTTAGAAAACAGACAGATAGAAGATAGAAGGAGACAGAATGACGGAAGATATGAAGAAGGCGGCTGGAAGCGAGAAAGAGAACACCGCGCCGGCACCTGAAACCGAAACGAACGTACCGGAAATCGATCCAGAGGAAGAGCTTCCCGCAGCAGACGGCGCAGAAACCGAAAATGCCGCGGAAGAGCATCCCAAGAAAGAGAAAAAGGCAGAAAAAAAGCTGCGCGCGGAACTGGAAGAAGCACGGAAGAAGTACGCAGACGCAGAGGCAAAGTCGGCGGAGTTATTGGACAAATACACGCGGCTTGCCGCAGAATACGACAACTTCCGCAAGCGTTCCCAGAAGGAAAAGGAAAGCGTGTATGGCGAGGCGATCGAGGATGCCGTCAAGGGTTTGCTCCCGGTGATCGACAATCTCCAGTACGCTTCCAAGTACGGCAACGCGGATCCCGAAAAATTCGCGGAGGGCGTGCGGCTCATTCTCGACAAGCTGCCGGAGAATCTTGCAAAGCTCAATGTCAAGCCGTTTGGCGCACCGGGCGATACCTTTGATCCGAATCTGCACAACGCTGTGATGCACGAGGAAAACGATGCCTATGGCGAAGGTGAGATCATCGATGTGCTCCAGTGCGGCTATCTGTACGGCGACAGAGTGATCCGATACGCGATGGTCAAGGTCGCAAACTAAAATAGGGACATGGTCCCGCAATATGCAGTAACCCAGAGTAATTTATATATATCGAAACATTTTGGAGGATTTTATTATGGCTAAGATTATTGGTATAGATTTAGGTACCACCAACTCCTGCGTGGCAGTATTTGAAGGCGGCGAACCCACCGTTATCCCGAATCCGGAAGGCGCAAGAACCACTCCGTCCGTTGTCGCATTCTCTAAGACCGGCGAACGTATGGTAGGTCAGGTCGCAAAGCGTCAGGCGATCACCAACCCGGACCGTACCGTCATGTCCATCAAGCGTGAAATGGGCAAGAACTACACCGTCAAGATCGACGATAAGACCTACACGCCCCAGGAGATCTCCGCTATGATCCTGCAGAAGCTGAAGGCGGATGCGGAAGCCTACCTCGGTACCAGCGTGACCCAGGCGGTTATCACCGTACCGGCTTACTTCACCGATGCACAGCGGCAGGCAACCAAGGACGCGGGCAAGATCGCAGGTCTGGAAGTGCTCCGTATCATCAACGAGCCGACGGCAGCCGCTTTAGCATACGGCATGGATAAGGAAAAGAGCGAACAGCGCATCATGGTGTACGACCTCGGCGGCGGTACGTTCGATGTATCCCTTCTCGAAATTTCCGACGGCGTATTTGAAGTGCTGGCAACCGCGGGCAACAACCGTCTGGGCGGCGACGACTTCGATGCACGCATCATGGACTGGATCGCGGAGACCTTCGCCAAGGAAAACGGCGGTATCGACCTGCGCAAGGATAAGATGGCACTCCAGAGACTGAAGGACGCTGCGGAAAAGGCAAAGATCGAGCTGTCCGGTATGACCACGACCGAGATCAACCTGCCGTTCATCACCGCTGACCAGACCGGTCCGAAGCACTTCAACGCAACGCTTACCAGAGCCATGTTCAACGATATGACCGCGGATCTCGTCAGAGCCACCATCGATCCGACCAAGCAGGTACTGCGCGACGCAGGCTTGCAGCCGTCTCAGGTAGATAAGGTGCTGCTCGTCGGCGGTTCCACCAGAATCCCGGCAGTGCAGGATGCAATCAAGAACTTCATCGGCAAGGATCCTTTCAAGGGCATCAACCCGGATGAATGCGTTGCGATCGGTGCGGCGATCCAGGGCGGTGTGCTTGGCGGAGAAGTTAAGGATCTGCTTCTGCTCGACGTAACGCCTCTGTCCCTCGGCATCGAAACGCTCGGCGGCGTGTTCAACCGTATCATCGACCGGAACACCACGATCCCGGTAAAGAAGAGCCAGGTGTACTCCACTGCGGCAGACGGTCAGACCTCCGTGGAAATTCACGTACTCCAGGGTGAACGCGATATGGCGGCCGGCAATACCACGCTCGGCAGATTCATCCTCGACGGCATCACACCCGCTCCGAGAGGCGTGCCGCAGATTGAGGTTACGTTCGACATCGACGCAAACGGCATCGTAAACGTATCCGCAACCGATAAGGGTACCGGCAAGGAACAGCACATCACCATCACGTCCTCCACGAATATGTCCAAGGAAGACATCGATAAAGCCGTCCACGATGCAGAGAAATTTGCCGAAGAGGACCGTAAGCAGAAGGAAGTCGTGGAGATCAAGAACCGTGCGGAATCCACCATCTATCAGAGCGAGAAGAGCCTGACAGACATCGGCGACAAGGCGTCCGACAGCGATAAGGAAGCGGTACGTGCCGCCATCGACAAGCTGAAGGAAACGATGAAAGGAAACGATGCGGATGCGATCAAGGCGGATACCGAGGCACTGGAAAAGGCATTCTATCCGATCGCAGAAAAGATGTACGCACAGCAGCAGAACGGTGAAGCAGGTGCCAATCCGGGTGCGGGCTTTGATCCGAATGCGGGTCAGAGCGGCATGGGCGGCGACGGCAACACGTACTACAACGCCGATTTCGAGGATAAGTCCGATAAGTAAGGAAAACGCTGATTGCAGGTCGTTTTTGCACGGAAAGCCCATGTATTTGCGCTTTTCGGCGTAAAAACGAGTGCATCCGTAAACCATTGTGTCTCTCACGGAATCTCCGTCGGAGCGCATGACCCATAGCGGGAAGCAGGGGGGATCATCGAAAACGGTTCCCCCTGTATTGCCGTTTTAGCGGACGGTATAAACAATAATAGAGAAAGGCGTTTTGTCTGTGGAGTACATGGATAGGGCGTGGTCATAGATATGGCAGAAGAAAAACGGGATTATTATGAGGTCTTAGGCGTCCAGAAAGGTGCAGACGAAGGGGAGATCAAGCGGGAGACGCGGAGGCAGAGCGGAAATTCAAGGAAGTCAATGAGGCGTATGACGTGTTGTCCGACCCCGATAAGCGCGCGAAATACGATCAGTACGGTCACGCGGCGTTTGATCCGGCATCCGGTGCGGGCGCAGGCGGATTCGGTGGCTTTGGCGGATTCGGAGATTTCGACATCAACGACATTTTCTCCAGCTTTTTCGGAGGTGCAGCGTCCGGGAGCAGCAGAAGAAACGGTCCGATCCGCGGCGACAGCATCACCACACGGCTGACCCTGTCGTTTGAGGAAGCGGTGTTTGGCTGCAAGAAGGAGATTTCGTTCCAGCGGATCCAGAAGTGCAGCGAATGCGGCGGCAGCGGCGCGGCAAAGGGATCCAGCCCGAAAACGTGTCCGACCTGTGGCGGCAGCGGACAGGTTCGTGTACAGCAACGCACGGCATTCGGTATCATGCAGACGCAGAAGGTGTGCGATACATGCCGCGGCAAAGGGAAAATCGTCGAAAAGCCATGTACGGAGTGCAAAGGCAACGGCTATGTGCGCGCATCCAAGAAATTGGAGGTCAGCATCCCTGCCGGTATCGACGACGGACAGACGATCACACTGCGTGGTCAGGGCTCTGATGGCATGAACGGCGGCAGCGCGGGGGATCTCAACATCCTCATTTCCGTACGTCCGCACGCTGTGTTTGAACGCGAAGGCGACGATCTGTACTGCGAGGTGCCGATCACGTTTGTGGAAGCGGCTCTCGGCGCGGAGATCGACATTCCAACCCTGGAAGGTACAGAGAAGTACACGATCCCCGAGGGAACGCAGACCGGAACCACCTTCACGCTCCGCAATCGCGGCGTGCAGCGGGTGAACAATCCGAAATACCGCGGCAATCTCAACTTTACGGTCGTTGTGGAAACCCCGCGTGGTCTGAATCGCGAGCAGAAGGATCTGTTGCAGCAGTTTGCGGCGAGCTGCGGGGACGACAAATACGCCAAGCGGAGCAAATTCTTCAAAAAGAAATTCTTCAGCAAGGATTGACAGACGGTTGTAACGGAAAACGGCAGGTGCATAAATTGCATTCCTTCCGTTCAACGTATGGGGATTTCCGAAAATTTCCAGATTCCCCTTGCAGATCACGGCAAAATGTGGTATAATAAATATGTATTCGAGAAACGGGTATATCGTGCCGAACGGCGGAATATGCCCGTTTTTGATAGTGACGAACCGAAAGGATCATATAAAAATGGAAGAAAACCAGAACTGGATTCAGGTGCGGGTGAAGTGTAATGTAGCGGATCTGGAGACTGTGTCCGGCGTGATGAGCATGGTAGATAACGGTCTGATGATCGAGGACTACTCCGATGTGGACAAAGAGCTTGACGGTGTGTACGGCGATCTCATTGATGAGAGCATCATGGAAGCCGACCGCACCGTGGCGTATGTGTCGATCTTTCTGCCCGAGGTGAAGTCTCCCGCGGAATCCGTACTGTTTATCAGGAATCGTTTTGCGGATCTCGGCATTCCCGTTACCATCGAGCAGACAGGCGTATCTGAGGAAGACTGGGCGGATTCGTGGAAGAAGTATTATAAGCCCATCAAAACGGGCAGAAGGCTTGTGATCGTTCCGGTATGGGAGAAGTATACGCCCGCCCCGGAGGAATTGACCGTTTTGATGGATCCCGGCATGGCGTTCGGCACCGGTACCCATGAGACGACGAGATTGTGCGCGGCGATGCTGGAGGATTTTGTGAAGCCCGGTTTTTCTGTATTGGATGTCGGCTGCGGCTCCGGGATCCTTGCGATCTGTGCCGCCAAGCTCGGTGCCGGGGACTGCTTTGCGTGCGATATTGACCCGGTCGCCATCCGCATTGCAAAGGAAAACGCGGCGCTGAACCACACGCCGATGGTGGGATGCGCGGTGTCCGATCTCCTGAAGCAGGTGCCGGAGAAGCGGTACGACGTGGTGGTCGCCAATATCGTCGCGGACATCATCATCCGCCTTGCTCCGGATGCCGGGCGGTACATGAAGGAGAACGGCTGTTTCATTGTGTCCGGGATCATTGAGGAACGCGCCGATGAGGTGGTAAACGCACTCATGGCAAACGGATTCCATATCGTAAAGGACGCGCACGAAAACGGCTGGTACTGCGCGTGTGTACAGAAATAACGGCAAAAGGCATGAAAACGCACGTGTAACAGACCGACAAGAGTCCCTGAAACATGAAATTATTGTAAACATTTGCGTTCGCGCCGGAAAAATTCCGGAAAAGATTTGACAAAACGCCGTTTTTATAGTATAATACTTTGGTATGTTGACGAGAGGGACTTTTTCCCTCCGCCGTTTACGTGCGAATGAACCGTTGGTGCCGCAGGATCGTTGTCTCTCGGATGCCGCGGAACGATGGGTGTCGGATATGCCGAGATTTTTTGTGGAGCCGTACGCGGTGGAGAATGGTCACATCGTCATTTGCGGAGAAGATGCGCATCATATGACCCACGTGCTGCGTATGCGGTGCGGCGAGAGTGTTGTGGTGTGTGTGCCGGATACCGGGATCGAATACGAGACGACCTTTGTTTCCGGAGGAGATCCGGTGCTGCTGCAGATTGTTTCCGAAAAGCGAACCGAAACAGAGCCGCCGTACAAAGCCGTGGTCTATCAGGCGTTGTGCAAGGGCGATAAAATGGAAACCGTGATCCAGAAAGCGGTGGAGACCGGAGCGGTGCGGATCGTTCCGATCATCACGAGTCGTGCAACGGTCAAATGGGATCCGAAGGACGGCGCGCGTAAGGTGGATCGCTGGCAAAAAATCGCGTCTGAGGCGGCAAAGCAATGTGGTCGCGGCGTGATTCCAACCGTTGCGTCCCCGATGCGGTTTGCCGATGCGCTTGACGAAATCGCCGGCTGGGACCTGCCGCTTTTCTGTTATGAGGGCGAGGGAGTCCGGTCGTTGCCGCGCTGTACCGATGCAGTAGACGGGATCCCGGAGAAAATCGCCATTGTGGTCGGACCGGAAGGCGGATTTGCCCCGGAAGAAGCGGAGATGGCGCGTAAGAGGGGCATACAGATGTGCGGACTGGGAAAACGGATCCTGCGCACGGAAACAGCGGCGGTATTTGTACTTGCCTGTTTGTCGCAGACCTACGAAATGTAATAAAATGCAGACCGAGACTGCGCTGCGGTACGAATGCCTTATGAGATGACGGAATTCGGAGCTGCGGGCGAAGACACGGCTGCATAACCGAAAGCGGGGAAACGACCGGTTCGGTGATCATCAAGTAAAGGAGTGGGTCATGCCGCACGGTGTGATCGACGGATAAATGGATATGGCGAAACATAATCAATCTGTGAAGCTCGAAAAGAATACGAAGGGATTGTCCCGCGAGGAAGCCGGAAAGATCGTAACCTACCGCATCCTTATTCTGGTGCTGGCGGATTTCATCATCGGCAGCTTGTTGGACTATGTGCGCGCGGACAGCAATCGGGAGTATTCGTTTGTATTCCGCGTTTGCCCGGTGCTGGTATGGGTGTTCGGTGCGATGGCGTTGGCAGCCTGCGGATACCTTGTGTGGTCGCTCGTGAAGAAAACAGACACGAGACGGTATCCCATCACCCCGGCGATGATTTTCGCACTGTGTTTCTTCCTCTTTGCCGCAACGCTGTTCTACAAGAGTCTGACATTCACACTCATGCTTGCGGTGCTGGTCATTGGCAGTGTACTGTTCGCTCTGTACTACATTTATACAAATCTGCTGTATTGAAATAACCTAACCAAGAAGGAGATACCACCTGGTACCTCCTTCTTTTGTTCTCTGCAAACAACAACCCGGAAAATCACGTGGATTCTCCGGGTATCGTTTATTAGGCGTTTACTGTCCTGCCTGCATCGCTTCAAAGTTTTCGATGATCTTGTCGAGCTTTTGCAGCGCGACCTTCTCTCTCTTGGCATAGGAGGAGGCAAAATCGTTCTTCTTACACGCAATGTTGTCGGTGTTGTAGATACCACCTGTCAAAATATCATTCAGCGACGTATTGTACGCGAGAGCAAAGGAGTTGCCGATGTTGTCGTGTACGATGTCGATCATCTTTGCGGAGGTGTAGTCGCGCGTGTACTTCATTTTCAGCGAGGATTCGTAATACACCG
>USGH01000100.1 GCA_900554225.1 uncultured Eubacteriales bacterium
GCGTTCGGACCCAATCCGTCTCAGCAGACGTGGGTTACGGTCATGACGATGCTGCATCAGAAGTATATCGACGCTGCGGCAAACGGCGGGGAACCGCTCAAAACGTTTGAACGCTCCGCCGGTGTGATAGAGGTCACATTCTGCCGCGATTCCGGTTTGTTATGCTCTGACGCGTGCGCACTGGATCCGCGTGGCAGTCGTGCAGAGGTCGGCTATTTCACCCGTGAATCCGCACCTACGGAATATTGCACCACGCACGTGATCGTCCAGAAGGATTCGACCACCGGGCTGATCGCATCTCCGGATTGCAATGCGGGAGATCTCGTCGATGTCGCGCTCATCAAGGTGACAAACCGCGATTTCCCGACGGAGATCTACGTGGAGGACGCGCAGTACGTGTACCGGGATCTTCCGGCGAATGTCATGCCATGCAAATGGGGCGGATTGCCGTTCTTCTACAATTCCCTTGGGGAAGGGCATTTCTGCGGCAGCTCCTACGCAACGACAGCGTACAATGCCTACTGCTATATCCACTGCGATTATCGGCGATGGGAAGGCGGTTATGTCCCGCCGGAAACCGAAACGGAGACAGAAACCGACACAGAACCGTTCCCCGATGAGGATGACATCTATGGCGACGATCACACAGGGGAGACCGCCTCTCCGTGGGATACGGAAACCGAGACTGAAACCGAGACAAACAATCCGTTTGACGATCTGTTTCCGGATCCGGGGATAGACGGTCCGTTCTTCTAAATCTGTATGTTCAGAGAAGCGCGCCGTTGCGTTTTCTCCATGACGGATGCCACAGCGTAAGCGTGCATATTTCCGGAGGAGCGATCATATCCTGCCATAGGAGGTGATCGTTCCTATGGGAAAACAACTGCCCGGCGAATGGAGACGACTCCGCTGCCACATTGCTTTCTATGCACTTCTCGCATTTGTCACGGCATTTTGCGGGATCCTGCTGTGGGTCAACGGTACAGCGGCACCGATCGTGTTTCACACCGCGGTGATCCCGTGGGCGGTATTCGGCCTGAGCGGTCACTTTGTGGTCTGGCTTGTGCTGTATGCGCTGTTCGGTTGGCTTGTCGGAATGCTGCTGATTGTTCCGGGTATGCCGTATGGACTGCCGTCTCTCACGGTGATTGCCTATACGCTCTGTCTCGCGTGGTACCCGGTGTTCTTCTCATTCTGGCATTCCGTATTTGCCCTGTGTCTCCTCATTGGCGCGGTTTCTCTATGTATTACGATCTTCGTTCGGGTTCTGCGCCATTCGATTCTCTGCTTTCTGTGTACCATCCCGGTTATTATTCTTGAAATATACTTTATGGTTTGGACAGTCATGTTTATCGTAAGCAACTAAAGACCGTACCATATTGGCAAAATCCCGGAAAAACAAAATGCATCCAATCTATTTACAAAAATAGTGCAAATTCGATCCGGAAAATTCTCAGAAAATATGGACAAATGTATTGACTTTTTTAGGAGTATCATGTATAATGGGTACGGTCTTTCAGAAAACTTTTAGGAGGAATGAAAAATGAAAAAGATCAGATTTGTAGCACTCGCACTCGTGATCCTGATGGTCGCGCTGTCTGCCGCATCCTGTGGTGGTGAAAAGGCGGCAAAGGTTTCCGTAAAATGCACGGTATCCGCTGTTGTGGATGGTGAAACCAAGTTCGGTCCGTTTGAACTGACTGTGGAAGGTACTGTTGACAACCCGCCGACAGTCCTCAAGGCGGCAGAGCTTGCGTTCCAGCACAATGAAATCGTTTTCACCGTTGCGGATGATGGTCTTGGCTTCAAATCCATCACGCTCGATGGCGAAGAATACAAAAACTACGCCGACGACGTGAATATCTACGGCTGGTACTACACCGCAAACGGTATTGAGCCTGAAAACGGCAGAATGGGCATCAACCTCGTAGCAGAGGGTGATGTGATCGAGTTGATTTACAGCGCTACCCCGTTTGAACCGGAGTACGAAACCGAAACAGAAGCGGCTCAGTAATTGATTCCGCGAACACATGACTGCACCATAAGAGAATAAGGATCGTGCTGGAAAAATCCGGTGCGGTCCTTTTTCGTTTCCGGAAGATTTTCAAAAAGTCCGCACTTTTGTCACAATCCGACAGGGAAAATGTGGTATACTGATGACAGAAAATTGGGGGGAGGTGCGTAAATGAGCATTCGGCTGAACGAGGACAAGGAAATCGTCGCGATGGTGCGGGAAGGACTGCAAAGAACAGGCGGCTATTGCCCGTGTCGTTTGGAACACACGCCGGATACCAAATGTATCTGCACGGAATTCCGGCAGCAGATGGCAGACCCGACATTTGAAGGATATTGCCACTGTATGTTATATTATAAGGAAAAGGACAAACAATAAATGACGGATCGCTCTGCGCGGTTTGTAGAAGGCCGTTTCTATAGCGTATCCGATAAAGGATCCGGGCATTTCCCGGATTTATAAGGAGGATCAAAATGGCAGAGATTACATTGACAGGCGAGAATTTTGCGGAAAGCGTATTGAAATCGGACAAACCGGTGCTGGTGGATTTCTGGGCGACCTGGTGCGGACCGTGCCGGATGATCGCGCCCAACGTGGCACAGATTGCAGAGGAGCACACCACAGATCTGGTGGTGGGCAAGGTCAACGTGGATGAAGAAGCAGAGCTGGCGGAGGAGTTCGGCATTCGCAGCATCCCGACGCTCATCCTGTTCCGCAATGGCAAGCCGGCAGCACAGTCTCTCGGCTACAAAACTGTGGAACAACTCGAAGCGTTCTTAAAGATGAGCTGAGTCCTTTGCGTATTGTACGCGGAAAAGCGCGAATATATGGTTATTTGGCGCAAAGTCAGCCTGAAATCAGTGTTGTCTGAAACGCGCAGTAAGCAAAAAAAGAGAGGTCGCATCTTAGACGGCTTCTCTTTTTTTGTGAAAATACGTCAAATCATCCTGTTGGATGTGTAAATGACACGTAAAATCTGTCGAATCGGTTTCAGAAGGGTCGAAAACGCTTGACAAATAAGTTAGATTGTGCTAACATATAGGGAAAGAAGGGAGCACTGCTCTAAGATTGTTTTCGCGTCGAAAAAACATTTACGCGAGCCCTTCGACGCAAAAAACGCGATAGATGCAGCACATACTCAACTATACACGGAGGCATACATGACACTTGATCAGCTGAAAGTCGGAAAAAGTGCCGTCATCACGGCGGTCGGCGGAGAAGGAACTCTCCGTTGCCGACTGCTCGATATGGGACTCATTCCCAAAACGGAGGTCACGCTGCAGAAAATCGCACCGCTTGGAGATCCGATCGAGATTCGGGTGCGCGGCTATGAACTGACTATCCGGCTCGACGACGCAAAAAAAATCACGGTCCAGACCGATTTGCGTGAAAAGCAGACCGCCAACGCTGTTCATGAGGTGGCTATATGATTTTTGCACTCGCAGGTAATCAGAACTGTGGCAAAACCACCTTGTTCAACGTGTTGACCGGCTCCAACCAGCACGTCGGCAATTTTCCGGGCGTCACCGTGGATCAAAAGATCGGCGATGTCCGCAATGTGAAGAATTGCCAGGTCGTCGATCTGCCCGGCATTTATTCGCTCCGTCCGTATACGCAGGAGGAGATCGTTACACGCGATTTCATCCTCAACCAAAAGCCGGACGGCATCATCAATATCGTGGACGCCACCAACATCGAGCGCAACCTCTACCTGACCCTGCAGCTTTTGGAGCTGTGCGTACCGATGGTGCTGGCACTCAATATGATGGATGAGGTCAACGCGAACGGCGGCACGGTCGACATCGCGAAAATGAGCGATATGCTTGGCATCCCTGTCGTTCCCATCAGCGCGTCCCGTGGAGACGGTGTGTCTGAGCTGATCGACAAAGCCGTTTCGACCGCGAAGAACAGGCAAAAGCCGAAGGTGTGGGACTTCTGTACCGCCGATTCCGCTGTCCACCGCTGCATCCACGCCGTCGTACATCTCATCGACGACCATGCCCAGAGAGCGGGATTGCCGCCACGCTTCTGTACCAGCAAGCTCATAGAGGGGGATACGGAAATCGCCGACCGTCTGGAGCTGGATAACAACGAACGGGAGCTTCTAGAGCACTGTATCGTCGAGATGGAGGACGAGAGCGGACTGGATCGCAACGCCGCGCTTGCCGATATGCGGTATACCTTCATTGAACGGGTCGTCGCCGCATCTGTGGTCAAAGCACATGAGAGCAGGGAACACCGCCGCAGTATGGCGATCGACCGGGTGCTGACCGGCAAATATACCGCGATCCCTGTCTTTTTCGGCGTGATGTTCCTCGTGTTCTGGCTGACCTTCGGCGTGATCGGCTCTGCGCTGTCAGATCTGCTTGCACTCGGCATCGACGCCTTTACGGGATTGATCGATCGCGCATTGACCGCGTACGGTATCAATCCCGTGGTGCACAGTCTCCTCATCGACGGAATTTTCGCAGGCGTAGGCAGTGTGCTCACGTTTCTGCCGCTCATTGTCGTGCTGTTCTTCTTCCTGTCGATCCTGGAGGACACCGGCTATATGGCGCGTGTCGCGTTCGTGATGGACAGAGCGCTGCGAAAAATAGGCTTGTCCGGGCGATCCTTTGTCCCGATGCTCATCGGCTTCGGCTGTTCCGTCCCGGCGATCATGGCAACGCGCACTGTATCGTCCGACCGCGACCGCAAAATGACGATCCTGCTGACGCCGTATATGAGCTGCTCCGCCAAGATCCCGATCTACGCCGTGTTCGCCGCCGCGTTTTTCCCGCAGGCAAAAGCCGCTGTGATGATCGGACTGTATGTGCTTGGTATCCTACTTTCCATTGTCCTCGCGCTGATCTTGAAAAATACGGCATTTCGCGGCAACCCGGTACCATTTGTGATGGAGCTGCCGAACTACCGCCTGCCCTCGCCGAAAAGCGTCGCGCTTCTGCTGTGGGATAAGGCGAAGGACTTTTTACAGCGCGCATTCGGCATCATTTTCCTTGCCACCGTCATCATCTGGTTCCTGCAGAGCTTTGACACCCGGCTCAATGTTGTGGACAACAGTGCGGACAGTCTCCTTGCCTTGATCGGACGGTACATTGCGCCGATTTTTACACCCCTTGGCTTTGGAGATTGGCGTGCCGCCACCTCGCTGATCTCCGGATTCACCGCAAAGGAAGCGGTCATTTCCACAATGGCGGTGCTGATGGAGACCAATCTCGCCAATCTGGGCGGCACTCTCTCCGGATTGTTTCAGCCACTATCCGCGGTATCGTTCCTTGTGTTCACACTGCTGTACACCCCCTGTGTGGCGGCAGTGGCGGCGATCCGGCGAGAGCTTGGCTCCCGGATCCAGACCATCGGCGTGGTGGTACTCCAATGTGCTGTCGCGTGGATCTGCGCGTTTGTCGTATACCAGCTCGGAGGATTGTTAGTATGACGCTCTCGTTGCCGGATATTCTCCTTCTGGCGGCAGTGGCGGTCGGTATCTATTTCGCCATCCGTTCCCTCGTGCGCCCGAAGCATGGCTGTCACGGCGGATGTGACCACTGTTCTTCTGCCTGTCACAACAGAAAATAACGGAAAAATGCCGTGTATCCCATCGATATGCGGCTTTTTTCACGGAATCGATTGACATTTTCCGACAAATCGGGTATAATCATAGGCGATTTTTGTGCAGTGGAGGAAGTTTCATGCGTATATCGGGTACCCAGATCATCCTTTGGATCATGGCAGCATTTTCCATCCTCGGCACCATAGACCGTATTCTGCCGCAAAAATACAAACGCGGATACGGGGAAGCATTTGAACGGGGGATCCAGACTACCGGACCGCTGATTCTCTCCATGGCAGCCACCTATGCCATTGCCTCCTCTCTCGCCGCGTTGTTGAAACCCATCGTCACCCCCATCTGCGCGGCAATCGGAACAGATCCGGGTGTGTTTCCGGGGATGCTTCTTGCTGCCGATATGGGAGGATATCCGCTGGCGGTCGAAATGGCGGGATCAAAAGCACTGGGCGATTTTGGCGGACTCGTTCTCGGAACCATGATGGGATCGACGATCGTATTTACCATCCCGGTGTTTCTGCCGATGATCGCAAAAGAGGATACCGACGTATTCTCCCTTGGCATTCTCTGCGGACTGCTGACCATTCCGCTCGGTGCCATTGCAGCAGGACTGTGGATGGGACTGTCGGTGTATGTGATTCTTGTCAATCTGCTCCCGCTTGTCGTGCTTGCGGTGCCAATTGCTCTGGGACTTCTCTTTTGTAAAAACGGCACGATTCGTGTGTTCTGTGTATTTGGAAGGATTGTCTCCGTAGTGCTGGCACTTCTTCTTGGTGTCGCGGTTTTTCAATCGATCACAGGGATCGCCCTGCCGGTATTTGGCGCGATGCAGACCGTAGGTCCCGGCACGACCATTTCCCGGCTGGATGAGGGTCTGTTGGTATGTGCGCGGATCGGGTTGATGCTGACAGGCGCGTTCCCGCTGATGCGCTTTTTGGAAAAGCACCTGTCCCGTGTCCTACAGCGCATCGGAGCCAAGGCAGGGATCTCCTCGACAGCGGTTCTCGGTATGATTGCCAATCTCGCGAACAGTCTGGCGATGATACAGCTATTCCCGGAGATGGATCGGCGCGGCAAGCTCTACAACATCGCGTTCACGGTATCCGCCTCCTTCCTCATCGGAGATCATCTCGCCTTTACCGCCAGTGTGGAGCCGGAGATGACGATCCCGATGCTTGTCGGGAAAACGGTCGCAGGGATTGCCGCCGTGCTTCTTGCTGCCATTCTCGCACCGCGGATTCTGGAAAAAGCATAGAAAAATCCCCCGAATTTCATTACGGAGTTCGGGAGATTTTTTTGACGGTTTTGGATTTTTAAGACCGGCGCATTTGCCGCAGGAATGCCAGAACGGATAGCGTGAAGCATACAATTGTGTAGGCGAGTACCCACCAGAGATGCGGGAAGATCCCGTAGAGATCGCCGCGCAGTACCGCTCGTTCCATCTCCACCATATGGATAAAGGGGAGAGCATTCGCGATCCTGACAAACGCACCGCCGACCAGATGAATGTCGAACCACACGCCGGAGAGCCATGCCGTCAGATTCGTAAGCAGCGCACCGCACAGTCCGCCGACCTGCTTGACGGTAAAAAGACTGCCGCAGAGAAGGCCGAGCGCAATAAAGAAGAGGGCAGTTGGCAGAAGAAACAGAACGGCGGTCAGAATATGGATCGTCCACGAGAGTCCGAGACAGAGGGCAGTGAGATAACAGAGCAGTGCCTGTGCCAGAGCGATTGGCAGGATGGGCAATGTGTAGCCGAGTACAAAATCGACCGCCGTCATGGGGGTGGTGTAGAGCCGCTGTAAAAATGCACTTTCCCGGTCACGTGCGATCAGTGTGGCGGAGAACAGTGTCATAAACGCCAGTCCGAATACGGTGATTCCCGGTGTGAGGGAGGGCAGCGCAAACAATTCTACGGGAACATTGGCCTGGATCGCGGAGAGCAGCAGGATGAGAACGATCGGAAACCCAAGTCCGAACGCAAGATTGAGCGGATCACGCAGAATTTCCCGGGTGGTACGCAGTGCATAGGTATAAACCCGTTTTCCCATATCAGTGTACCTCCATTTTGTCCTTGACAAGTGCAATGAACGCGTCCTCCAGACGACTCGTACCTGTCAGCGCACACAATTCTGCTGTCGTACCGCACGTGAGCAGATGCCCATCACGCATCACACCGATCCGGTCCGACAGAGCTTCCGCTTCCTCCATGTAGTGCGTCGTCAGAACGATCGTTACGCCACCCTTGAGGGCGCGGATCACGTCCCATAGATCGCTCCGCGCCAGTACATCCAGTCCAAGCGTGGGTTCATCGAGAAAGAGAATCTGCGGTTCGCTGATCAGTGCCATGGCGATGCTCAGTCGTCGCTGCCAGCCGCCGGACAGCTTGCACGCCCGTTTGCCAAGTACGGTGTCCTGACCGAGCTTTGCTGACAGCTCCCGGATTTTTTCATCCTCTCTGGCGCGGGAGAATCCGTGGATCCCGCACATCAGAGACAGATTTTCCCGCACCGACAATCCGGGCGCGACCGCGGTTTCCTGTGGGGATACGCCAATGATCTCTTTGACCTTGTCCGGCTCCGTCAGAATGCTGTGCCCACCGAGCAGCGCATCACCGTCATCCGGCGGTACAAGGCACGACAGCATCTTGATCGTAGTCGTTTTTCCGGCACCGTTTACGCCAAGCAGGGCATACAGCTCTCCTTTGGCTACCGACAGGCACAGCCCATCCACAGCGATGACATCCTTATATCGTTTCGTCAGATTTTTGAGTACAATCGCTTCCATTTTGTATCTTCCTTTCTGTCGCTCTATCGGAGAATCGGCTGCGCATACCGAGATAGGCATCGCTGAGCGCGTCACTGACATCCCGATCATCCCACACAAGGTATCCGGTGGCGATCACCGCGGCGATTCCGTGGACAAATACCCAC
>USGH01000101.1 GCA_900554225.1 uncultured Eubacteriales bacterium
GTACTGCTCATACAGCTCATTCATTGTCTGTTCGAGAGATTTGGCGATCACATCGTCATCCGGCGAAATGTCGTACTGGGCACAGAGGGACTGTGTGGCGTAGAGGTTGACAATCGTTTTGTTTACATTTTCGTTCAGCCGTCCGTACAACGCGTTGCCCTCCGCGCCGTCCCATATGGTGGTATCTCCGCCGGCCTCCGCTTCGTACTGTGCCTTGTAATTGAGCACGACGTAGCGGTATACCTCGTAGGGGACATCGATCCCGTCTACGGTCATGACAGGTGTCTGTTCCTCCCTGGTGCTTTTCAGATTGGCGGTATCGCTGCCGCAGCCGCTCAAGAGGAGTACGGTGGCAGCGGTGAGGGCGACCCCGAGTGTCAGGATTCGTTTGCAGTGCATGGAAAACCTCCGTTTGCGCGATTCTGTGCGGAAGTCCGGAGCTGTCTCACGGGAATATCGCCGCACATGATGCTACATCTTATTTATTATACTAAAATTCCATGAATCCCGTATGAACAGCGGCAGGGAATTCCGTGAACGAGAAAAGAATCTGCAAAGCTCTGTCCCGTATGCACGGAAGCGGGGGAGCCTTTGCGGGTTCTGTGGTATTTTATACAAAAAAGGTCTTGCAATCGGCGCGGGTTTGTGATATACTTTTGGCAGAAATTCCGATTTTCAAAAATACCGGACGCTGCCGGATCCATGGATTCTGCCGCGCCGTGAAAAATGGTGCAGTATGGACGATTTTACTTCCCGTGTGGTTTTACAGAAAATTATCACCGAAGAAGCCTTACAGGTGCTCTATACACCGGACGAGCCATCAAAGATCATGGTATCCAGCTCCGACGTGAACCGTCCGGGACTCGCGCTTGCCGGATTTTTCGATCACTTTGATCACAAGCGGATCCAAATTTTAGGCAACGCGGAGAGTGTGTATCTCAAAAATATGTCGGAGGAGCTGCGGCGGGAACGGCTGACGGCATTTTTTCAGCGCAATCCGGTGGCGGTCGTCTCCTCACATGGCAACAAGCCGGACGAAATGATGATCGAGCTGGCGTCGTATTTTGAAGTGCCGCTGCTCTTTACGGAGGAAAACACAAGCGACTTCATGGCGGCACTGATCGCGTATCTGCACGTGCAGCTGGCACCGCAGATCACACGCCACGGCGTACTGGTCGAGGTATACGGCGAGGGCATTCTCATCACAGGCGACAGCGGGGTGGGCAAGAGCGAAACCGCCATTGAGCTCATCAAGCGCGGACACCGATTCATAGCGGACGATGCCGTTGAGCTGCGCCGTGTATCCGCAAAAGCCATCGTCGGCACCGCACCGGAGATCCTCAAATACTACATTGAGCTGCGCGGAATCGGTATCGTGGACGTGCGGCGGCTGTTTGGTATGGGTTCGGTCAAGGCTACAGAAAAAATCGATATGATCATTCATCTGGAGCCGTGGGTGCAGGGGAAAATGTATGACCGGCTCGGACTGGACAACGATTTCACGGACATCATGGGCATCAAGATCCCGACGACGACAATCCCCGTGAAGCCAGGACGGAACCTCGCCATCATCTTCGAGATCGCCGCCATGAACAACCGGCAGAAAAAGATGGGCTATAACACTGCGGAGGAATTCAACCAGAAGCTCATGCAGAGTATGGGCGTGACGGAGGAGTGAGGCGATGAAACGCTGCGAAAAATGCGGTGCGGTACAGGACGATTCCCGCTCCACCTGCATCGACTGCGGTGCGGCACTGCCGAAACCGATGACAGACGCGGAGATGGCGGCACACGAGGAGGCCTTGGGCGATACCCTATACAACATGGCGGAGAAAACAGAGACATTTTTCGTCCCGCGTTGGGCAAGGATACTCGGAATTGCTTCGATCGTCTGTTTTGTCGGCGCGCTCCTGTTCCTTCTGTTGGCTCCCAACCGTCAGTATGCACAGGCGGAGTGGGTGTGTACGGCCTTGTTTTGCCCTGTAGCAGCTGCACCGCTTCTGTTGTTTCCGCGTTTTGTCTGGTGGATGGAAACCATCGGAAAACGTTGGTGGTTTGAGGGCGGCGAACGTCTACAGCCATCGTTTGCGTATATCACCGTGACACGCTGTGTCGGTGTGGTCTGCGCCATAGTCGCCATGATTGGCTTTGTCGCGCTCATGACAACGGCAGTATAGCCGACCGCAGAGTATGCACGCGGCTTTGTCTCGTCCTATCCCTTTTCCGGGGGCATATGCGCCGATCTGTGTGCGTGAAAAAAGAGAATAGACAGAAACCGAAGATCTCCGGATGCGAAAATACCGGAGATTTTTGTATTATACAGCTGCCGAACGTGGATTTTGTGACATATCTCTATCCCGGGGGCGAAATCGTCCGAAAATCTGTGTAAAGGATAGATTTGTATGAACCTATTGGCGAACGGGTTGTTTTTGCCTATCCGTTGTGCTATAATTTACCCATACGGAAAATGCATGACAGAGTAGATTTTCGGGCGTAAAGTGCCGACAAAACGGGGAGTTGTTTGTCGGACGAAGGAATGTGCGATACGCATATGACGCGGTCCGGATTTCGCATCCCGCTGTACATAGGAAGGTATCCCGCAGACCGGGGTGCTTTCACGAAAAAGACAGTTGTCGATCGATAAAGGGTCGGCATCCCTGTTTTTTTCGCAGAGCCAATCCCTCTCAAAAATGTTCAGACGTGTTGGAAGACCGCTTTTCTGCGTTCCATTTGCGTGAAAGCCCGTAGAGGTGCTGTTTCTCGCGCGGATGCGGCGGAGCCGGTGTTTCCCTGGAACTTGTTTCATATTCCGTAAAACGATTTTTGGGAGGAAAAGAAAATGAACGCAAAAACCAAATCGAACGTCCGTATCCGCAAAATCTGTATCGCCGCTATGATGATCGCCGCGGAGGTGGTGCTGAACCGCTTCTGCTCCATCAAGACTGCCGGATGGAACATTGGCTTCTCCTTTGTTCCTGTTGCCCTGACCGCGATCCTGTATGGTCCCGGAATGGCGGCTGTGGTCGGCGGACTTTCGGATTTTATCGGCGCGCTCCTGTTCCCGATCGGCGTGTACCATCCGGGCTTCACGATCATCGCCGCATTCATGGGCTTCAACGACGGGATCTTTCTCCACGGCACGGATGTCCATTGGCAGATAGGGCAGAGCGAAATGCGCTTTGCCGTCCGCTGGAATAAGATTGGCTTCTGGCAGATGCTCATCCCGACGTTATGGAACCATCTCGTCCTTGGACTGTGCGTCAACACCGCGTGGGTCAGTATGCTGTACGGTTCCAAAACGTACTGGGGCTGGTTTCTCTATCGGCTTCCGCAGCAGGCAATTATGATCCCGGTGACGATGCCCCTTCTTCCGGTGCTTTGCCGGATCGCCGCATTGGTGCGCAGCCGCATCTCCGGATAAACGAGAAGGACACGGATTTCCGGTGAAACCGGGGCATTCTGAGAAAAGAACAGAGGACGGAGGGCAGAGCATATGCGGTATGACGAGGCGATGGCGTATATCCACCACATCAGCTGGACAGGCAGCCGCCCGGGATTGACGCGTATCGAAGAGCTATGCGCAAAAATGGGTCATCCCGAACGGGAGCTGCAATATATTCATGTGGTCGGCACAAACGGGAAGGGATCCTTCTGCCGGATGCTGTCGGCGGTACTGACTGCCGCCGGATACAAAACGGGGCTGTTTACCTCCCCCTACATCGAAACCTTCAACGAGCGGATGCAGATCGACGGGGAGAACATCGGAAACGACGAGCTTGCCGCGATCACCGGATATGTCAAGCCGTTTGCGGATACCATGGCGGATCCGCCGACGGAGTTTGAACTGATCACAGCAGTAGGATTCGAGTATTTTCGCCGGAATCGATGCGACATTGTGGTGCTGGAGGCGGGACTGGGCGGCAGACTGGATTCCACAAACGTGATTCCATCCCCCGCGCTGGTCGTCGTCACCGGCATCGATTATGACCACATGGCGATCCTCGGCGATACGCTTGCAAAAATTGCCGCGGAAAAAGCGGGCGTCATCAAGCCGGGTACGACCGTCCTCTTTGGAGAAGGCGCGTCGGAAGCGGAAGGTGTGATCCGGGAAACGACGGAACGGATCTGCGGTATAGAAGCATATCACCGCACGGACTACCGTCGGATTGAGCATTGCAGCACCTCCCTGGAGGGCACCACATTCTCGTTTGCACCGTTTGGCGAGCTGCACCTGTCCATGCTTGGAATGTATCAGCTCCACAATGCGGCAAACGTCCTGACCGCCATTGCGCTGCTGCGGGATAAGGGATACGTGATCCCGGACGAAGCGGTGCGGCAGGGGCTTGCAGGTGCCCGGTGGAAGGCGCGGTTTGAGATCCTGTGCCGCGATCCGCTCATTTTGTATGACGGTGCGCACAATCCGCAGGGGATCGCTGCGGCAGAGGAAAATATCCGGCGGTATCTCGCACCGCTGACGCAGTCCGGTAAGGTGGAGCTGCTGATGGGTGTGCTTGCCGATAAGGAGTACCGCGCGATGATCCATACGCTGTCGCCCTATGCCGCGCATGTCGTGACGATCACACCACCCAGTCCGCGCGCATTGGATGCTGCCGAAACTGCCGCGATCTTCCGGGAAAACGGCGTGGAGGCAGTCGCCGCGGATACGGTGGCGGATGGTGTGCGCCTTGCTGCGGAGACTGCCAAAAAAGAAAAAATACCGCTTTTTGCCCTGGGTTCACTGTATCTGTACGGAGACGTGCAAAAGGCACTTGCCGCAATCCCCGATCTGACGTAATCGTGCGTCTGCGGCGGAGGGAGAAGCGGGTGATGGAATACTGGAAGGGAGAAGCATATGCGGAAGTACCGGAAACACTCCCTGTGGCTTTGCTTTTTGATACTTGCGAATGTGTTTGCCATTTGCGGCTGCACGGGAAAGCTGTTTGCCAAGCTCGGCTTTGACACCTATGATTACCATAGTGAGCCTGTGATCGCCAACCATGATCCGGACAGCGCGCTGGGCTCTTCTCTTGCCGCCATGATCGATATTTTGGCGGGAGAGACGGATCTGCCGGAGTTTACCGGGATGAACCGCGCGATCGAGAAGTACCGGGACGCGATCCTTTCCTATATGCTGACGACGGAGTATGCGCGCTATTCCGGCAATCGGACGCTGATCGAGCAGGCAGAAGCGGCGTATCCGGCGTACCAGATCACGCAGCTGATCCCGGCACGCGAATTTGAGGCGACGATGTACCAGTATTTCGGCGGCAGTGTGAAGATCACCAATAAGGATACAAACCGGTTCCGCTATCTGCAAAAGGTGGATGCGTATATAGCCACAGCGGCATTCGTTCCGGTGGAGCGCGACGTACACATCACGGCGATCGCGGAGACGGAGCACACCTACCGCGTCCGCTTCACGGTGCAGTGGCAGGAGGATACCTCTGTGGAATACACCGCCCTGATCGTCAAACGGGAGGACGGTACGCAGTATTTCAAGGAGCTGACGAAATACGACGCGAACGCAGATAGGAACACAACGGAATCCATCCAACAAGGAGAGCCAGAACGGCCTCTCCTTTTGATTTTGGAATGTCTGGAAGAGAAAATTTCCAAAAAACTATTGCAAATTGCCGCGCAATCCACTATACTACAGATATACAAACGGAAGGAGAGTTTCCCATGCTTGAAACCAAAATCATCTCCGCAATGGAGAAATGCTTTTTAGACCAGACGCCGGCAGATTTCCCGGTGCTCGAACGGATCCGGATGTACAAAAACGAACGTGCAACGGTGCAGTTTGCCGTGTATGATCCCGATGAATCGGACAACTGCTGCCACCTTGTGGAGGTAAAGCTGTATGGTACGCTCGCAAAGTATGCCACCATGCACACCGTTGAAAACATCGTCAATTATGCACCGTCCTTTACGACCCCGAAGCGCACCCGTGAGCTGGATCCGACGTTTTTACGTACCGAACCGGGGCTGTATCCCGATGTGCTTGCCCATCCGATGAACGGCAGCTGTATGCCGCTTGTCAATCAGCAGCTGCACACCGCCTACATCGATTTTGAAGGCGACGACCTGGAGCCAGGCGTGTATCCGACCGAAATCGCGGTTGTGAGCGGCAATACCGTGCTGCAAAGAGCCTTTGTGGAGATCACCGTCATGGATGCGCTGCTGCCTGCACAGGACACCCGCATTACCAACTGGTTCTATGCGGACTGCCTTGCGGACTACTATAACGTCCCTGTGTGGTCGGACAGACACTTTGAAATCTGCGAAAACTTCATGCGTACCGCGGTGAAAAACGGCATCAACTTGATCCTCATGCCCGTCTTTACCGTTGCGCTCGATACCCATGTCGGCGGCGAACGCACCACCACGCAGCTGGTACAGATTTCACGGGATAACGGTGTATATTCCTTTGATTTTTCGCTCTGCGACAGATGGATCGAAATCTGCCGGCGCGTGGGCGTAAAGTATTATGAGATCTCGCATCTGTTCTCGCAGTGGGGCGCGGCACATGCACCGAAAGTGATGGTGACGGTAGACGGCGAGTACAAGCGTCTGTTTGGCTGGGATACCGATGCCTCCGGTGCGGAGTATGTGACCTTTATCCGCGCGTTCCTCAAGGAGTTTACCGCATATATGGAGAATCAGGGGCTGAAGGAGTACACTTATTTCCATATTTCCGATGAACCGGGCGGCGATCATCTCGCACAGTACAAGAAGAATCGCGAAACCGTGGATATGTATCTCTCCGGTTGGAAAATTCTGGACGCTCTGTCCCACGTGGAATTTTACCGTGAGGGACTGCTTCCGATTCCTGTGCCGTCCTCCGGCGTGATCGAGGACTTCATGAAGGAAGACATCAAGGAACGCTGGGTATACTACTGCTGCGGACCGTGGATCGGCGCGTCCAACCGCTTTGTCGCAATGACTCTCAGCCGCACCCGTTCGCTCGGTATGCAGATGTACAAATACGGCATTGAGGGCTTTTTGCACTGGGGCTACAACTTCTACAACAACTGCGGCTCCTATGACCACGTCAATCCGTTCTTAAATCCCGCCGCGGGCTATTGGGGCATCACCGGCGACGCGCATGTTGTATATCCGGGTCAGGACGGCAAGCCACTGGATTCTCTCCGTCTGCGCGCCTTCAAGGCAGCCATTGACGACATCCGCGTCATGAAGCTGGCGGAATCCCTCTACGACAAGGAAACCGTTGTCGCGGAGATGGAGAAGCTCGTCGGCAGCATCGATTTCATGCACTGCGTCAACGATGCCTCCCTCATGCAGAAGCTCCGCGACCGTCTGGACGATATGATCCTTGCCAAGCTCTGAGAAGATTCTGCGTTCATGGCATTTTTGCGCCGAACAGCTTATATATATGATTTCGCGCAAAAACAACCCGGGATCCGCGTCTTTCCAAAGATATGCCAAGTCCGGCGGGGACTGTACACGGAACCATCGGAGAGCGACAATACTACCCTGAAACGAATCGGAAGGAGACAATTTCATCATGGCAAACATTCGCGTATTCACATTCAATATGCGCACAGACGCAGCCTGCGACGGCAGAAACGCGTTTTCGGCGGAACGGAGCGCGTACATCGAGAAGGAATTTCCGAAATATGAGGCAGACATCATTGGCTTCCAGGAGACCAGACCAGAGATGCGCCAGTGGGTGATCGACCATTTCCCGGCATACACGGTCTGCGGCATCGGCAGAGAAGCGGATCTGCAGGGGGAGAGCAACATCATTGCGTACCGTACAGACAAGTTTGACCTTGTGTCCCTCGATACGTTCTGGCTGTCCGATACGCCGCGTCGTCCCGGTTCCCGTTTCGCGACCGATCAGAGCGGCTGTCCCCGGATCTGCACCGTCGTGACCCTGCGCTGCAAGGAAAACGGCAAGCTGTTCCGGCACTACAATACCCATCTTGATCATGTCGGCGCATTCGCACAGGCGCAGGGAATCTCTCTCATCCTGAACCGCATGGTCGCCGATTATCAGACGTGGCAAATGCCCGTGATCCTCACCGGAGATTTCAACGTCACGCCGGAATCGAAGGTGTACGCGACGGTGAACGGCTTTGACGGCTGCGGCGACGCGCTTGTGGATGTATCGGCAGACGTGGGCTTCACGTTCCATGCATATCGTCCGGAGAAAACGCAGGAGAAGATCGACTATATCTTCACAAACCTCCCGGCGGACCTCACGAAGTCCATGAAGGCAACGGACAACGAGGACGGCATCTATCTCTCCGACCATTATCCGGTTGGCGCGGTTGTATCGCTGGCGTAAACAAAATGGAATA
>USGH01000102.1 GCA_900554225.1 uncultured Eubacteriales bacterium
GGCTCTCGTGTTTTTGTTGCTCGTGTTGTCTCTTTGGTTTGAGGTAGGTTTTTTGGGGTATTACGGCGCGTATGTTTCTTCGGAGATCTTTGCGGAATATGCGAACAAGGGCAGTATCACCACAAAAATGATGCTCCTCGGCGTGATCGAGGCACTGCTTGCGGAAGATAAGACCATCGTCACCGATCTGCCGGCACAGGGCATCGTTACCCTGATGGATCAAACTGCCGAGCATCGCCTTGTCAACCATCTCCTGTACGCGTCCCCGGTCAAGAGAGGCGACGGCATCGAGATCATCGAGGACATCCTTCCGGTATACGATGTACACGTGACGCTGCGCACCGATCGTACCCCGAAGCGCGTTTATCTGGCACCGAGCGGCGAGGACATCCCGTATTCATACGAAAACGGTGCGATCCGGTACACTGTGGCAAAGCTCTTTATCCACCAGATGGTCGTCATCGACTATTGATCGGCGCACAAGGCGTTTTCCCGCAGGGGAGAGAAACATTGGCGCGGGAAAAACAGGATGGACGCATATCCATTCCATTTCAGCGGAGGAAGAAGCGGATGAAACGCTCGGAAATCAATACCTATCTTGCCGAAGCATTGGCAGCTTTTCAGAAAGCCGGCTTCACACTGCCGCCGTTTGGCTATCTGCCGTATGCGAAATGGAGCACACGCGGTCATGAATACGACGAGATCCGTCGGTGTATGCTTGGCTGGGACATCACGGATTTTGGCTCCGGCGATTTTCTCCGCATCGGCTTGACCCTATTCACCCTGCGCAACGGCGATCCGACCGATCCGGCGGGGAAAACCTATGCGGAAAAGCTCATGTATGTGCGGCCGGGACAGGTCACGCCGATGCACTACCACACCCGGAAAATGGAGGACATCATCGTCCGTGCCGGAGCCAATCTGATCGTGGAGCTGTGGCTGCCGGACGAAAACGGCGGTCTGTCCGACAGAGACGTCACCGTAAGCATGGACGGTGTGCGGCAGACATTCCCGGCAGGTACCAGAATCGCGATCGCACCGGGGCAGTCGATCACCATGGCGCGCGGTCTGTACCATTCCTTCTTTGCAGATGGCGGTCCCTGTGTGGTCGGTGAGGTTTCGATGGTCAACGACGACAACACGGACAATCATTTTCTGGAGGCCTGCGGCAGATTCCCGCCGATCGAAGAGGACGCGGAGCCGGAGTTTTGTCTGTGCTTTGCGTATCCCCCGGCAAAATAAGCGAACCAAATACAAGAACACCCGAGAGGACACGAAAAATGTCACTCCCGGGCGTTCTTGTTTTCTTGAGGATATGATAAATCCATTGCGTTTTGCGCCGATACACCATCCCGATCCTTTGGAATCATAGAGCAATCAGTACAGTACGGCAAATGTGGTTGGCAGAAGCGCGGTGGATTTCCGTATATCGGGCAGGAATCCGGACGCATACAATGCCGCGTGAGTGGACGCATCGGATTGATGGAGAGCCCATAGAAAGCCGTATGAGCCGGTTTTTAGAGAATTTTTACACCGGATCGGCACGTGCTCTAAAAGAATATCCGTAGCTTTCCCGGCAAGCACGGCTCCGGTATCCGAGAGCTTTGCTATATCCTCCTCGAAAACGGCGGAAAGTGCGTCGTACTCTACACGCGTGCATAGGGGCATAGTGGGACGCAGAATACCGGAATCGGCATGGAAATACCCGCGCTCCACCATCTTTCCGGCGAGAAAACGGTCATTCTCTCCCAGTGCAGAGACCGGAGTGCCGGACAACAGCGAGAAAAACACGTGCGCGGCTCCCTTGCGCTTGAAAAAGTACGTGTGCCACATCTCTCCGAACAGTGGCAGATCGAGGAATACGATCCGTCCGCGCGCGCCGTGATGATTGTTGTCCCCGTCGTCCACAGATGCGTACGCCACGGCAAACGGATCCGATTTCGTGTCAGGATCCATTTCGCATCCCCAGACGAAGGCGCGTGTACCGTATGTGTTTTCTGGGATTTCGCGAACGATTCGGGATTGCAGCCGATCTAAAATCGATAACCGCAGGAGAATCGCACTCATCTGCCAGCGAAACGTGGATTCATCCATATTCCGAAAGGCTGGATTCACGTTGAAAACCGTTTCCCGGAGCAGATTCGCTTTTGCTTCTACCGCGTTCTGCACGATGGCAGCGATCGCTTTTTCCTGCTCTACAGTTGCTGCCGCCGTTTCCTTTTGATAGAGCTTTGTGAACAGCACAATGTTCGTACAGTATCGTCTGCCTTCCCGGACGAGCAGCCCATCCTCCGTGAGTACGGCAAGCTCATCCTCCAGATACGGCACCGCGACACCGATGGCAAGACTCACCTCCTCTGCCGTCAATGCGTCGTTGTAGCAGGCATAGAGGATGTTTTGGAGCATAAGCGTCCGTCTGCCGCGCAGCTGTGTATACGGATCCGTCCCCTCCCCAAAGAAGCCGATGGACAATTCCACCGGGCGATAGCATAACTCCCCATAAGTGCGTTCCATAGTCAATCCCTCCCGTAAAAGTATTCGTGAGCGGAACAGAAGATACTTCACCATGCTCTCGGATATCCCCATCCGCCTGCCGATCTCCGCGCATGGCAGCCGATCGAGGTAGTAGTGGACGACTGCCTGTCGATGCTGTTTGTTCAGAAGAGCCAGCTCTCTGCGCAGACGGAAAATATCGGCGTCCGGCTCCTCCATGTATCGATCGGGGGCAGCATCCGGGTCAGCCAGTGCCTCCACGAGCGTATCTGACAGAGTATCGAACCGCACACGCTGCTTTTTTCGATAAAAACACTTCACGACATTTCCTGCGATTGACCAGAAAAAGCCGTAAAATGCCGCGTCCTCGCGCAGGTGGGGGAGCGATTCGTACAGTGCCAGCCAGATCTCCCCGCACAGATCCTCCGCGTCCGCTTCATTGTCCGTTCTGGCGGTACAGTACAGGAATAGGGTGTGTGCGAGAGAGGCGATTTCCGCGTCCGACAGTGGGGTGTGTGGCGCTGGTTCAGGTGTCGAGGGCATTTTGTTCATGGTGTCTCCGTTCCTATATAGGATAACGGTATGGTGCGGGATCTCACCGCACGGTACCGTTTCGCTCTACTGGTGTCCAAAAGCGCTCCGCGGTTAGGATTTTTCGAGAATTTTTATCCCTCCACCTCAAATGCGTTCCATCCGGCACGGCGATAGTCTCCCTCGGCATCGTACAGACGGCGGAGAAGGCATGCGCGCTCTGTGATCTGGTCGGATATGGGCTTGTTCTGCCAGAGATATTCTGCGGCGAAAAAGAGCTTTTGAAGATACGCGGGCAGATGGTGCCAGGTCGTGAGCAGAACACCCACCCCCTCCGTATCGCGGGCATTGGCGGCAAGGGAGCGGATGTTGCGCAGATCGTCCCACGGCGATAGCAGCACGTCAAAGCCAAGAGAGCGCAGATACGGCATGGTCGGATTTTTGCCGGAGAAGTAGCCGTATTGCCAATCCGCGAGCAGTATTCGTCGGTCGAGCAAGGGCAGAGCGGAAGCCGTATCCCGATGCGCGCCGTTTGCCACAAGATAGTCGCCCGTGCCGATCTCGTTCTTGAAATCGTCGTGGCGGAGAAACATATCGTGCCAGAGAATCGGACGCCGTCCGGATGCCGCAAGTTCCTCTGTCAATCGATTCGCGTATTCCGCCAGCAGCTCATGCGGTACACGGCGGCGGCAGGTCGGACAGGTCGCGAACGAATACGCCTCGTCGAACCCGAGATGGAAATACGAGCCATCGCCGCATAGCTCCGCCATCTCCGCGCGCATTTCGGATAGGAGCCGGTATGTATCCGGATTCGAGGAGCACCACGTCCAGCCGTCCGGTTCATAGATGAGCGACTGGCGTAAATCGGCGTCCAGTACCACGGGCCGCCAATAGCAGGATGGGGCGGTGGCGGCGTGACCGAAGTGGTTGATCATGGGAATGACCTCCATGTCGTAGCCGTGTGCCAATCGGACAAGCGCTTCCGCGTCCCCACGTGACCATTTGCCGCCATGCCAGTGGAGGGAGGACAGAGCGCGATAGGGATACGTTCCCCAGAATTCCAGCACCACATGGGTCAGATGGAGAAATCCCGCGAGGTGAATCGCTTTCTCGAGGGTGTGCCGCTCGCTCTCCGGGAACACGCACAGATGGATCGCGCGGAACGCCACCTGGGGACCATCCTCCACCACCATCGCCGGGATCACAAACGACTCTGCGCCCTCGGTGAGACAGCGCGGTTCGATGCACTGCAGGAGAAGCATAAATCCGTCAAGCAACGCCTTTTCCGAGCCGCCGCGCAGGGTGACGCCCGTCGGGACGACATCGATCCGATACGTGTCTCCGGTTGGGGAGTCCGCGGGGGGATCGGTTTTCGCCGCTGTGTCCCCGATCTGTGCCGAGAATCCGATGCCGATTTCGTGGACAAAGGTCAGCGTGGAACAGCCGCAGGTGAAACGGTGCCACAGATCGGTCAAACGCGCAAGAACGATCGCGGATGGGGTGAAGGAGAGCCGCATGATCACGCGCGCGCCGAAGGAATAGCTGCCATCGTTTTCCATGTAGGATCGCGGTGTCGGGTAGAACTGTGTCAGATACATATCCATTGCCTCCGATTTGGTGTTTTTGCTTTGAGTATACACTATTTTTCCGTAAGGGTCAAGGTATAGCGGTATATTTTTATAAAAAACGCACAAAATGGAAAGACAGATCCCAAAAAAGAGCGGCTTCTGTTTGGACGGTTCCGAGCGCCGCTTACAGAACTGGAAGCTTTCCAGAAAATCGTTTGATTTGTACAAGAGAGTTCCTTTTGTGCGCCTCTATATAGGATTTCCCCTGCGTTCCCATAAACTTTGGACAGAGTGCTTCTTGCATTTTTTATCGGTCTGTGGTAAAATGTAGCACGCTACATAAGAATGTAGTGTGCTACATAGAATAAATGAATCTACAGGACAGGGGGAATATACAGAGTGGAGCCAACACCGGAAAAGGATGTCGGTTGGAAGATCAAACGGCTGCACAGCGCGTATGCACAATTCCGCGAGAGGGATATCCAAATACTGGATCTCACCTCTACACAGGCATATTTACTGGGGTATTTAAGTCGTCACAGCGACGCGCCGGTATATGCGGGGGATATTGGCAGAGATACCGGTCTGCGCCATCCGACAGTATCGGGGCTGTTGTCCCGTATGGAGCAAAAGGGTTTTATCCGGTACGAAGCGGATACGGATCACCGTCGGAAACGGATCGTGTTGACCGAACGCGCCCTTGCCGTCCATGAACAGATCCTCGAACGGATTCACGCCACAAACGCGCTTGCTACCGCCAATCTGACCGAGGACGAGGTCGCCACGCTGCATCGTCTGCTCGATCAGGTGTATGCCAATCTGACCGCGGCGTCGACTGAAAATGGGAAAGGACCATGCCTGTGTATGGACGAATCGTTTGAAAAAAATGGAAATTTGTAAAATTCAAGGTAGGAAGGAATGCTTATGATCCGAAAAATCGCCCGGTGTATCCGGGAATACAAAAGGGATACGATCCTCACGCCGATCTGCATGGTCGGTGAGGTCAGTCTTGAATGTGTGATCCCGCTTGTGACCGCCAAGCTCATCAACGCGATCCAGGACGGCTGCGAGATGGCGTCGCTTCTGCGATATGGACTGCTGCTCGTGCTGCTTGCCATGGGATCGATGGCGTGCGGCGTGCTGTCCGGCTGGTTCTGCGCGTCCGCCTCGTCCGGATTTGCACGCAATCTGCGTCATGACCTTTACGCCAAGGTCAAAAATTTCAGCTTTGCCAATATCGACGCCATATCCACCTCGTCGCTCGTCACCCGTCTGACCACGGATGTCACCAACGTCCAGAACGCGTTCATGATGATCATCCGTATTGCGGTCCGTGCGCCACTCATGCTCGTTTTCGCGGTCGTGATGGCGGTTTATGTCGGCAAAAAGCTCAGCTTAGTGTTCGTGCTGGTGATCCCGATCCTCGCCGCGGGACTGTTCACGATCATCCACAAGGCGATGCCGCTGTTCCGCAGTGTATTCCGCAAATACGACGCGATGAATGAATCCATCCAAGAGAATGTCAAGGGTATGCGCGTGGTGAAATCCTTCGTGCGGGAAGACTACGAAAAACAGAAATTCGCCGCTACCTCGGAGGAGGTATGCGCCGACTTTACCAAAGCGGAGAAGATTCTCGCGTTCAACAACCCGCTGATGATCGCCTGCATGTACATTTGCATGCTCATCATCCCATATTTCGCCGCCAAATGGATCATCTCCACCGCGGGACTGGAAATGCAGGTCGGCAACCTTTCGAGCCTTCTGACCTACAGCATGCAGATCCTTATGTCGCTCATGATGGTTTCCATGATCTTCGTGATGGTGACGATGGCAGCGGAATCCGCCCGTCGTATCGTGGAGGTGCTCGACACCGAAAGCACGATCCGCAATCCGTCAAATCCCGTCATGACCGTGCGCGACGGCAGCGTATCCTTTGAGAACGTGCAGTTCAAGTATGCTGCGACCGCCGATAAATACGCGCTGTCCGACATCAATCTGCAAATCCGTTCCGGACAGACGGTCGGCATCATCGGCGGTACCGGATCCAGCAAATCGACGCTCATTCAGCTCATCTCCCGCCTCTACGATGTGACCGAGGGATGCGTGCGGGTCGGCGGCGTGGACGTGCGGGATTACGATCTCGAAACGCTGCGGAAAGCGGTCGCCGTGGTGCTCCAGAAGAACGTTCTTTTCTCCGGCACGATCAAGGAAAATCTGCGCTGGGGCGATCCGGACGCGTCCGATGAGGAGCTGAAGCGGATCTGCAGGCTTGCCCAGGCAGACGAGTTCATCGAAGCGTTCCCGGATAAATACGACACCTATATCGAACAGGGCGGTGCGAATGTATCCGGCGGTCAGAAGCAGCGGCTCTGCATTGCGCGGGCACTGCTCAAGAAGCCGAAGATCCTGATTCTCGACGACTCGACCAGCGCGGTGGATACGAAAACGGACGCTATGATCCGCAAGGCGTTCCGTGAGGAGATCCCGGGTACGACCAAGATCATCATTGCACAGCGGATCTCATCCGTGGAGGATGCGGATCTCATCGTTGTGATGGAAAACGGGCACATCGACGGCTGCGGCGATCACGAAACGCTGCTGCGAACCAACGCCATCTACCGCGAGGTCTACCAGTCCCAGAACAACGCCAACGCACAGGAGAAGGGGGGAGAATCTGATGCGCAGTAAAACGATGCAGAAACCGAAGAAGAATGCCACGGAAAAAAAGGGACTGCTGAAGCGGCTACTATTGCTCCTGTGGCACGATTATAAATGGATGCTGTTGCTGGTGGTCGCCTGTCTCCTTATCAACGCAGTCACAAATGTGCTGCCGTCCGTGTTCCTCAAAAACATCACCGATTATATCGAATCCGGATTGCAGCTTGGCTCCTGGAGCGCGGTGCAGACGGATGTGGTGCGTCTCCTCATTTTCATGGCGGTCGCGATGCTCATCGGTCTGACGGCGTCGTATCTGCACTCCCGGACAATGGCGATCATTACGCAGGGCTTCCTCGACAGGATGCGTAAGCGTATGTTCAATAAGATGCAGAGTCTGCCGATCAAGTACTTTGACTCGAACGGTCACGGCGACATCATGAGCTACTACACCAACGACATTGATACGCTTCGCCAGCTTGTTTCGCAGAGTCTGCCGAGCCTGTTCCAGTCCGGGGTGATCCTCGTCTGTCTCGTCGGCGTGATGCTCTACTACAGCGTGAATCTGATGGTGTTCATGTTCCTCGGCGTGGCGCTGATGCTTTTTGCGGTCAAGGATGTCGGCGGAAAGAGCGCGCGGTATTTCGTAAAGCAGCAGAAATCGCTCGGCAAGGTAGAGGGGTATGTAGAGGAGCTGATGAACGGTCAGAAGGTTGTGCAGGTGTTCTGTCATGAGGATGCCAGCCAACGGGATTTCGATGTGCGCAATGATCAGCTTTTCCAGGACGCGGTCAGTGCCAACCGATTCGGAAACATTATGGGGCCGATCATGGGCAATATCGGCAACCTCCTGTACGTCTGCATTGCCATCGTCGGGGGAACCATGATCTTGTGGAGGATGGCGCTCGTCTCCTGCACGGTGCCGATGACGTCGCCGCCGGAGAGCTTGTCGCCCGCCTGAACGGTGGGGACGAAG
>USGH01000103.1 GCA_900554225.1 uncultured Eubacteriales bacterium
CGGACTCAACGGTGCGGGCAAAACCACGCTCATCAAGTTGCTCACGCGGTTATATGACCCCACGGAGGGCTACATCACGTTGGATGGGCGGGACATCCGCGAATACGATCCGGCGGAGCTATATCGTGTATTTGGCATCATCTTCCAGGACTTTGGAAAATACGCCGTGAGTGCCGGTGAGAATATCCGTTTCGGACAGCTGGATCGCGACGCAGGGATGGCAGAAATCGAAACTGCCGCCGCACAGTCCGGGGCCGCGGATTTCATCGAAAAGCTACCGAATGGCTACGATACGCCGCTGATGCGCTACTTTGAGGAAAACGGCATTGAGCTGTCGATCGGACAGTGGCAGAAGCTCTCCATTGCACGCGCCTTCTACAGCGACTCGGACATTGTGATTTTGGATGAGCCGACCGCCTCCCTCGACGCGATTGCGGAACAGGAGATCTACAACCAGTTCGACCGTCTGCGCCGGGATAAAACAACCGTATTCGTATCGCACAGGCTGTCCAGCGCGACTGTGGCGAATAAGATCGTGGTGCTGGAAAACGGCTCGATCGTGGAGATCGGCACACACGAGGAGCTGATGCGCGCGCATGGGGAATACTATCGTCTCTTCAGCACGCAGGCAAAGCGGTATATCACAGATCACGAGAATCCGGAAGCCGATACAGGCGACGCGGTGCCGAACGTACAGCAAAATGCTTCCCACGCACCGGAAATACACGGACGACACGGAAAAGAGGAAACGCCACCGCCGCCCGGATCTGTGCCGCCGCATCAGCCTCCTTTCGCACAGGAAACGATGGCTCCGCCGGATGCAAGGAAACGTCCGTAAGATGTCATGCGGTCGCCAGACCATATTTTTCTGCAAAAATCGGATTTTTTTTGAAAAACCTCTTGACAAATCGCGCCTGATGTGGTATTATATTTAAGCATCAGGCGCGCGGGTGTAGTTCAATGGTAGAATCCCAGCCTTCCAAGCTGGTCGTGTGGGTTCGATTCCCATCACCCGCTTTGAGGAGCATTCTGTTCCTCAGGCAACGCATACCGTCCGGTTTATGCGTTTTCGCAAGCCATATGGTTTGTGGAAGAAATTCCGTTGGGAAAGCTGGGCAAAGATCTCCTTTATCCGTCCGATGTGGACTGTGTCGGATATGATTTATGTACCTTTAGCTCAGTCGGATAGAGCAACTGCCTTCTAAGCAGTAGGTCGTGGGTTCGAATCCCCCAAGGTACGTTTCCGTTGTCTATGATGGCAGCGGTTCTCCATAGCATGGACATGGTGTCAGAGTATTCTGCGGTGTGCCTGTGGCAATATGGTGGGTGTAGCTCAGTTGGTTAGAGCGTCAGGTTGTGGCCCTGAAGGCCGTGGGTTCGAGTCCCATCACTCACCCTTGCAGAAAAAGCACTGTATCGTTTGGTACGGTGCTTTTTTCCTTTTTTCACGATCTATGCAGGGACTCTCCTACCTTCTCCATCCGAAAATCCCTGCCGTCACCCCGATCGCCGCAAGCAGCGCTGCCGCTGTGTACAGTAAATATCCCGCCACATTGCTCAGATCGAGAAATCCGCCTCCCTTCGCGGTGGATGCGGCATAGACCAGCACAGCGCCAAGAAGCACTGCGGCTATGCAGATCCCGCGATATACGTACTTTCTTATTTTCATTCCATCACCTTCTCCTGCTCCGCCGCCATTTTCGCCGCCATCTCCATTGCCAGATATGCGATCTTGTCCTTGTCCGCCAGCCGATCCTCGTTTCCCAGACTCCGTTTGTCCCACTGTGCAGCAGCCAGATTGTCGGCAGCATAAAAGAATTGCAGCACGTCTTTCCCGCGAAAATGTGCCATAGCGGCCACGGATGCGCATTCCATATCGACGCAGATGCAGCCCTCTGACCGCCGCCGCTCCATTTTCGTGCGCGTTTCCCGGTAGAAGGCATCCGTCGTCCAGACCTTACCTACCGTATACGGACAGCCAAGTGTGTCCAGCAGCACCCGAAATGCGTGCAGATACCGCTCATTGACAGCAATCTCCCGCGCAGGCGGCGCATAGTGGTAGCTTGTCCCCTCATCCCGGAGCGCGGCGTCTGGTACGATCACAGAGCAGTCGGCGATCTCCGGCTCCAGCACGCCGCACGTACCGAACACCACGGCGCATTCCGCCCCCATTGCGAACACATCCTCCAGCGCACCCACACACGACGGCGCGCCGACGGTGGTGTTGAACAGTGCGATCTCCTGCCCGCGATAGGTCGTTTTGTATACGGGACAGGTCGAATGGGCGTCCTTGACATGGGAGATCTCCACGCCGCCGACATCCGCGAGCAGTCTTGCAAAGGTCACATGGGAAAAGCAGGTCACGACCACCTTCGGCATATCCGGAACACGGCGAATCACGTCCTCCGGGTTGATGCAGGCGTTCTTTTCCGGGTCAAATTCACGTATGGGCATATCGTACCTCCTCTGTTTTTGGTTTTCCACGCTGCCGCTTCGTCCGACTTACAGGGTCACATCCGCGAATCGTGCGCCCACATATTCCGCAAGCGCAGTCGGCGAGAGCTTCATCTGCTGTCCGCGCATCCCGGCACTGACGTAGATCTCATCGTACAGCGTTGCCGTCTCATCGATGAATGTCGGGTACGCCTTTTTCATGCCGACCGGGGAACAGCCGCCGCGGATATAGCCCGTCAAGCCGAGCAGCTCCTTCACATGGATCATCTCGACCTTCTTGTTCCCGGACACCTGTGCGCATTTTTTCAGATCCAATTCCATGGCGACCGGGATGCAGAATACCACAATCCCCGTTTTATCGCCGCGTGCCACCAGTGTTTTGAACACCTGATCCGCATCGATCCCCAGTACGGACGCGATGTGTACCCCGCTGAGATCCGATTCGTCCACCTCGTAGGTAAACGTTTCGAGCGGAATACCCGCCTGGGTCAGAAGCCGTACCGCGTTTGTTTTCACCACATTAGCCACGATATCACCATCCTTTTCTATCCGCCAATAGTATACCACACCACGCGAAAAAATGCAAGGCGGACGCATACTGGTCACGCATGAATGTTTCCTTTCTGAACCACACAGGAACTCTGCTGTTTTCCGTGCGAAAATTGCTGTTTTTTCTCTTGCCACGTCCCCCGTGGTATGCTATAATAAAGGAAAGACTTCATTCGGGAGAGTACAGCGGTATGGATAGATTGAAAGCGCGTCTGCACACCTATTTTATCGACGCAATGGGAGCGATGGCACAGGGACTTTTTGCCTCCCTCCTCATCGGTACGATTTTTAAGACGATCGGGCAGTATTGCCATCTCGCCTTTCTTGTGGAGCTTGCCGGAATCGCGTCCGGTGCCGCGGGAATGGCAATCGGTGCGGCAATCGCCTATGCCATGAAGGCCCATCCGCTGGTGCTGTATGCGGCTTGTGTGGTCGGCAGCGCGGGATACAGTCTCGGTACCACAATCGAAGCGGCGGATAAGACGTTTGCCTATACAGCGGGGCCTGCCGGTGCCTTTCTTGCCGTCATCGTCGCCGTGGAGCTGGGGATGCTTGTGTCGAAAAAGACCAAGGTGGACGTACTCGTGACCCCGGCTGTGGTGATCGGCAGCGGATACGCGGTGGCACGGCTCGTCTGTCCGGGTATTGCCTACATTATGTATTATCTCGGCGACTTTATCAATACCGCAACAAGACTTCGTCCCTTCCTCATGGGGATCATCGTGTCCGTCGTCGTCGGTGTGATCCTGACCCTGCCCATTTCCTCCGCGGCGATCTGTGCCATGATCGGCATCACAGGGATCGCGGGCGGTGCGGCTACGGTCGGATGCTGCGCACAGATGGTGGGCTTTGCCGTCATCAGCTTCCGTGAGAATCGTTGGGGCGGCATAGTCTCCCAAGGACTCGGCACCTCCATGCTCCAGATGGGCAATATCTGCCGCCATCCGCAGATCTGGATCCCGCCGACATTGGCATCCGCAATCTGTGGTCCGCTTGCCACGATGGTATTCAAGCTCGAATGCACCGGAGTCTCCGCCGGGATGGGTACCTGCGGCATGGTCGGTCCGCTCGGAATCCTGACGGATATGGGTTCGACGGCTCAAATG
Source organism: uncultured Eubacteriales bacterium (assembly GCA_900554225.1). Lineage (GTDB taxonomy): Bacteria > Bacillota > Clostridia > Oscillospirales > CAG-272 > UMGS1696. The sequence continues at coordinate 4,110 of USGH01000103.1, forward strand.
TGGATCGGCACCCTTGTCTGCTGCATCGTCCTGCCTGCGGTTCTTTCCCTGCTCTTTTCCGAGATCATGCGCCGCGTCGGCTGGATCAAACCGGGCGATATGGCACTCGAACACGATAACGCATAAGGAGGAAATCTTGTATGTACACACCGGAAAACGATACCAACAATACCACCCCCGCAAACGGCACGAACGAATCGCCGAAAGCCCCGGCAGCGGATCCGTCGTACAACCCGTATTTGCAGGAGAAGGTGACGGAAGCGGGCGCAAACAGCAGCGACAATGCAAACGATGCGCCAGGCACGGATACGAACGAAGCCACGCAGCCTGAGCAGCCCCCGGAAGAAGCGAAAACCGCCTCCTGGGACTCCGCTGCGAATCACACGGACGGCACAGACGGCAACGCCAATCCGCCGAAATGTCCCCGCTGCGGCGCGGTGCTGCGTCAGGGTGCGAAATTCTGTGTCAGCTGCGGGAAATCGTTGCAGGATCCGCCGCAGGGATTTGCGGAAGCCTCCGACAACGGCACGGAAGCCCCGCAGCAGAATCCCTACGCCCATCGCGGCACACCCGTACCGCCGCCCGCTGATGGATACCAGAATCCGCCGCAGTACACCGTCCACACGGATCCGACCGTACCGGAAAAGCTCTCCGTACTCGATTATTTTGTGCTGTTCCTCGTGACAAACATTCCCGTGGTCGGCGTGATCCTGGCACTCTACTGGGGCTTCTCGTCCCAGACCGGCATCAACCGCAAGAATTTCGCCCGCACGGTCCTGATCCTGCGTGTGATCCAGTATGTTCTCGCATTCCTCTACGTGCTGCTCATCGTCTCCATCTTTAAAAGTGCCGGCGGCATAGACCTGTACAACGCCTACAACTCATCCATACTCTATTGATGGAAAAGATCCTTTCGTCCATTGCCTGCTCTGGTCGGAGGGATCTTTTGTGGTTTCTATGCGCCTGTCTGTCGTGGATAACAGAATATGTTTCTATAGAGTTTTCCGGCTTCTCCCGCCAAGCGACCGTATTTTTCGGATCACACCTGCATAATCCCGCCGCTTCCGGGGAATCCTGCGGTATCACATATCGGGGGTATCGTATGAAAGCTCTTGTTTCTTCCGCCATTGCCATTCTGTTCTGCGCCGTACTCTTCTCCGTTCTGCCGATCCATGGGGAGGAGTCCATCTATCGCGAAACGATCCGGCTCCATGTGCTTGCCCATTCCGACAGTGCGGTGGATCAGTCCGTGAAGCTGTCCGTGCGCGACGCTGTACTGGAAACCGTAGACGCGCTGATCGGTGAAAGCACCTCACGTGCGGATGCAGCTGCCATTCTCGCAGAAAACAAAGAGACGATCCGTACCGCAGCCAATACACAGCTTGACGCGCTTGGCAGAGCGGAAAGAGCAACGGTACACTTTGGAGAGGAGCGATATCCGACACGGGTATATGACGGATGCACCCTGCCTGCCGGGATGTACACCTCGCTGCGTGTGGAAATCGGCGATGGAAATGGTAAAAACTGGTGGTGCATTCTCTTTCCGTCCGTATGCAGTCGATTCGCACGCGGCGGTGAGGATGCGGATGCTCTGAGCGGTGATTTTGTCGCGGCAGGCTTCACACCGGAGGAATACCGGCTGATCACGGAAAACGAAAATATGCCGTACAAGGTGCGCTTCTGGGTATTGGAGGAAATCGCCAAATGGTTCGGCGGGGAGAAATCCGCGTAAAATTCACAAATTCCGGTTGATTTTCCGCCCACTCTGTGGTATCTTTTGGAAAAAGCAGTCTGTCCGAAAGGAAGGAGAATGACCATGAAGCTCGCGACAACGACCTGTGATTTTGACCGTTATACAGAAGGCTATCTGCCAAAAATAAAGGAAGTATCCGCAGCGGGCTTCCGGTACATCGACCTGAGTCTGTACACCGTAGAGCCGGACGACGAGTTGATGCTCTCCACCGATTGGGAAACACACTTAGATGCCATCGCCGCCTATGCCGCAGACCATGGTCTGACCTTTGTACAGTGCCATTCCCCGGACACCAATCCCCTCGATCCCGCACAGTTTGACCGTGCCGTCGCTTGGAATCGCCGTGCCATTGAGATCTGCGGCAGGCTGGGCATTCCGAATATGGTCGTCCACTCCGGCTGGGATCCATCCGCCACAAGAGACGAATGGTATACGCGCAACAAGCACTTCTTCACGGCTCTTTTTGACGATATGGAAAAATGGAACGTGAACGTGCTGCATGAAAACACGACAAGTGCGAATATGCCGTGGTTCTATCCGAAAACCGGTGCCGAAATGCGTGCGTTCTCGGAGTATGTGAACCATCCGCGCTTTCATTCGTGCTGGGATACAGGTCATGCCAATGTGGAGGGTGCGCAGTGCGACGAGATACGCGCGATGGGGGACGATCTGTATGCGGTCCACATCAACGACAATCGCGGCGCGCAGGACGAGCACGTGATCCCCTATTTCGGCACCGTGAATATGGATGAAATTCTGCACGGTCTCATCGACGTCGGCTTCCGCGGTCCGTTCGTCTTTGAATCCGGCAGCACCCTCCGTTTCAGCGATTGCTGGCTCGGTCCACGCCATCGGTACCCGGCGGACACCCGGCTTGCGGAACCCACACTCGCGATGCAGCAGTCCCTCGAAAAGCTCATGTACGAAATTGGCAGGCACATCCTCACTGCCTACGACTGCATGGAAGAATGATCTGCTCCTGTGCAAGTCGTCCCGCACAGGCGATTCTTCCATGCAGGACAGTTCCCCGCGCAGGGTGCCTCACCGTGCAGAAAAAATTACAAAAAAGAGAAAAAAGTGTTGACAAACGGAGGACGTTGTGGTATAATAGTAGCGTTCTCGGGAAAATGCTTGAAACGCTCTTCCGGGAGTCACACAATGGCGGAATAGCTCAGTTGGCTAGAGCAATCGGTTCATACCCGATAGGTCGTGGGTTCAAGTCCAACTTCCGCTACCAGAGGCCCGTTGGTCAAGCGGCTAAGACACCGCCCTTTCACGGCGGTAACGGGAGTTCGATTCTCCCACGGGTCATCGTGTGCGGCAGTACCATTGTGTACTGCTTTTTCATTTGTCCGATCTGCCTCCATTCCGCAAGAATGCGCGCAAGAATGCGCTGCGGTATTCCCATGCCGGTCGTTTTTCCATGCGGCAAGCTTTCCCGGAAATTTTCAAAAAATCCTTGACAAATCCGCCAAGGTGTGGTATCATACTGATATGCGGGTATGGCGGAATTGGCAGACGCGCTGGATTTAGGATCCTGTGGGCAAACCCCATGCAGGTTCGACCCCTGTTACCCGCATTCCCTCATCCTACAAACGAATAGTCTCACGCAGATGTAGTTCAGTGGTAGAACATCAGCTTCCCAAGCTGAATATGCGGGTTCGATTCCCGTCATCTGCTTTTTTTGTGTTTTCTATTGCTTTTTCCGCCGCATTCGTGTATCATACTGGTATCCACATCTCTAAGGAGGGCTATCTTTATGAAAATCGCTTTTGTCGGATTCCGTCACATGCACGGAAAAGCGGCATATGATCGCATTGTCGCGGAGGGGAGACATACGGTATGCGCCGTCTGCGAGGAGGATCCGGAAACACGCGCCGCGCTTCTCTCCCGATGATATACTCTTTGCATGTCCGGAAATACCGGATGTATTCCTCCAGCAGCGACGTATATTTCTCCGTCTCTCCCCGATACAGCCACACGATCGCGTTCAGGTTTTTGAGCTGCCACTCGCTCCACTCGTTCAGCGTGCGGTCTACGACCGTATAATAATTCCGCGCGTCGATAAAGAGCACCTTGTCCCGGATGCTCTCCGTTTTGCCCTTGTCGAAAAACCAGAGCGAGCAGGGCAGACTTTTGGTATAAAAGAAGTTGTTGCCGACGCTGACCATCACATCCACATGGCCGGTCTCCACCAGTTTCCGGCGGATATCGCGATCCTTGCCGGAGCTGTCGGTGGCGGAGGACGCCATAACGAACCCGGCACGGCCGTGCTCGTTC
>USGH01000104.1 GCA_900554225.1 uncultured Eubacteriales bacterium
CGCGCAGCTTATCGAATGACAGAGACATGGCTCAGAGAAGAATGCAGATGAGTCCGCCGCTGCCTTCGTTGATTATCTTTTCGAGGGTTTCGGATATCTTTGTGCGGGCGTCCTCCGGCATGTGGCTCAGCTTTGAGGTGAGTCCTTCGCTGACAAGCTCGTGAAGAGTCTTGCCGAACATATTCGATTCCCACACCCCCTCCGGATCCGCCGCGTATTCGTCGGTGAGATAGCGGATCAGCTCACGGGATTGCTCCTCCGTACCCACAATGGGGGAAAACTCCGTCTCGATGTTCGTTTTGATCATATGGATCGACGGCGCGGTTGCACGAATGCGGACTCCATACCCGCCGGATTGCTTGAGCAGCTCCGGTTCTGCAAGCGTCAGCTCTCCGCACTCCGGCATGACGATCCCGTATCCCTTCTCCTCCACCTCCCGGATTGCCGCAGCGTATTTGTCATACTCCTTTTTCATATCGGACAACGACCGCAGCGCACAGAGCAGTTCCGTCTCGTTCTTCATCGGGATATCCGTGATCGTCGAAAGGATGGCATAATACAGTGCGTCCGGCAAGGTCAGGCGGAGTGTGATTCTGCCGGAACCGGGATCGATCTGTGCGGTGGTGAGCCGGATATCCTCCACACCGCCCTCCGCATAGGTGGAGACCGTCTGCCGCAGGGTATCCTCGGTATGGGACAGCAGCGACTCGTTTACGCCGCCGAGCTTTTGTACCGGGACGATTGCATCTGCCAGACTCTTCGTCAATCCTTCCCGCAGCGGGTGACTGCCCTCAAGGATCGTCATCCACATCGGCAGCTCGATCATCACCTCACGGAGCGGAAATTCGAGCAGTACCATTTCGAGAATGTGTGCGATGTCCTCGGCATTCAATTCCATACAGTTGACGAGCGCAACCGGAACACCGTATTTTTCCTCCAGCGACAGCGCGAGGTGCATTGCCTCCTCTGTTTCCGGATGGCTGGAATTCAGCACCACGGCAAACGGCTTTCCGATCTCGTTCAGTTCCGCTGCGATCCGCTCCTCCGCACCGACGTAATTGTCCCGCGGAATATCCCCGACCGTCCCGTCTGAGGTAACGAGCATCCCAATGGTGGCGTGCTCCGTGATGACCTTACGCGTCCCGGTCTCGGCAGCCTCCTCAAAGGGCAGCGGCTCTGCGGACCATGGCGTGTGCACCATGCGCGTTTCCCCATTTTCGTCCGTTCCCAGTACCTCCGGGATGAGATACCCCACGCAGTCCACCATTTTCACCTTGAAGGACGCGTCCCCGGTACGGATCGACACCGCTTCATCCGGGATGAATTTCGGCTCCGTGGTCATGATTGTCCGTCCGCCGGCACTCTGCGGAATCTCGTCCCGCGCGCGATTTTTCTCGAACGGATCCGCAATGTTCGGGATCACCACCGACTCCATGAACCGGCGGATGAACGTGCTTTTGCCGCTGCGTACCGGACCGACCACACCGATGTAGATCTCGCCGCCGGTCCGCTTGGCAATGTTCTCGTAAATACCAGTACTATTCATAAAAATCCTCCCGTGCGCTTCACATACGCCTTGTCTGTCCTACTGTATGCGGCAGAACGGCAGTATATGAGGGATACGGGAGGATCTTTTTCTCTGCGACTACGGGGTGGATCAGAAGAGGGAGAGCTGATTCGTTTTTGAGATGCCCTGCAATGCGCCGTTGCGGTCTAAGATTTCCAGCACCGTTTTCGACATTTTGGAGTCGTTCTGGAGCTGTTCGATCGAGTAGATCTCATGTGCGTCACGGGCTGCCATGATGTTTTCCGCCGCGGTTTGTCCAAGCCCCGGCAGCGAGGTGAACGGCAGACGGATCTTTCCGTTCTCCGGCAGATACTTTGTGGCATGCGATTTGCGGACATCGACGGGCAGAAATTCGTATCCACGCTGGTAATACTCATTGACCAGCATCAGTGCGTCTGCGACATCGGCTTCCTTCTGGCTGATTTCGTTCTTCCGGCGGTTCAGATCGGTCAGAACCTCCTTGACGTGATCCTTGCCGCCCATGACGATCTCGCCGTCAAAACCATCGGGTGCCGCAGAAAAATACGCTGCATAGAAGGCGACGGGATAGTAGATTTTGTACCACATCAGCCGGATCGCGTCGATGACATAGGCGGCGGCGTGCGCTTTCGGGAACATATAGCGGATCTTTTGCAGCGAATCGATATACCACTGCGGCACATCGTTTTCGAGCATCGCCTTGACCATATCCTCCGGAATCGCAACCCCCTTTTTATTCTTCCGCACGAACTCCATGATCTTGAACGACAGACTCTTTTCCATGTGATACTTATGGATGAGGGTCATCATAATGTCGTCACGACACCCGATTACGTCGGAAATCGTGCAGATTTTGTTGTTGATCAGATCCTGCGCGTTGCCAAGCCAGCATCCCGTACCATGCGTCAGACCGGAAATCTGGAGTAAGTCCGTGAAATTTTTCGGCTGCGCGTCCATGAGAACCCCGCGGATGAACCGAGTGCCCATCTCGGGTAAGCCCAATGTAGCGGTCTTGCTGTCGATCTGCTCCGGTGTCACACCGATCGGTTCTGTAGAGGTGAAGCTCTGATAGACCGCCGGATCGCTCATCGGTACGTCGAGAACGCTGGTGCCGGAATACTCCTCCAACCGTTTGTACTTTGTCGGAATATCGTGACCGAGGATGTCGAGCTTCAGGATCGTGTCGTGCAGGTATTTGAACTCGAAATGGGTCGTGATGATGTCGGAATTCGGATCGTCTGCCGGGTGCTGCACCGGGGAGAAGTCGTAGATTTCGTATTCGCGCGGCACGACGATGATGCCGCCGGGATGCTGACCTGTCGTGCGCTTGACGCCGAGACAGCCGGACACCAGCCGGTCGATTTCCGCACGGTTGACGGAGATACCCTTGTCCTCCAGATAGTGGATCGCAAAGCCGTATGCCGTTTTGTCCGCAAGGGTGCCGATCGTACCTGCCTTGAACGCCTTGCCGTGACCGAACAGCACCTCTGTGAATCGATGTGCGTCGCCCTGTACATCGCCGGAGAAGTTCAGGTCGATATCCGGCGTTTTGTCGCCCTTGAACCCAAGGAAGGTCTCAAACGGAATATCGTGACCGTCCTGCGCAAGGCGGGTACCGCAATTCGGGCAGTCCTTCGGCGGCATATCGAAGCCGGAACCCCACTCCTCCCCCTCGTGAAATTCCGTATAGCGGCATTTCGGACAGCGGTAATGCGGCGGCAGTGGATTGACTCGGGTGATGCCTGCCATTGTCGCCGCAAAGGAGGAACCGACCGATCCGCGGGAGCCGACCTGATAGCCCTTGCTCTCGCTGTTTTCCACGAGCTTGCGGGCAATAATGTACATGATCGCAAAGCCGTTTTTGATGATGGAATCCAGCTCCCTCTCCAAGCGGGCAGACACGATCTCCGGCAGCGGATCGCCGTACAGTTCTTTCGCGAGCGCATGACACTTGGTGGTCAATTCCTCCTCGGCTCCATCGATGTGCGGCGGATAGTTTCCCTCCGGAATCGGCCGGACCACCTCGATCATATCGGCGATCTTGTTCGGATTCGTGATGACGACCTCGCGCGCCACATCCTCACCAAGATACGCAAATTCTTCCAGCATCTCCTCTGTCGTGCGGTAAAAGAGCTTCGTTTCTCGATCGGCATCCTTGAATTTCAGACCGGACAGGATGATCCGCCGATAGATCTCATCCTCCGGATTGAGATAGTGCGCGTCGCAGGTGGCACAGACCGGTTTGCCGCATTTCCGTCCAAGCTCCACGACCCGCCGATTGAGCTGCCGCAGCTCCTCCTCATCCTTGACCATCCCCTGCTCCAGCATGAAGGAATTGTTGCAGATCGGCTGAATCTCCAGGTAGTCATAGAAATTGGCGATCTCCATAAGCTCCGATTCCGGTCTTCCCTCTCGGATGGCGGTAAACAGCTCCCCGGCTTCACAGGCGGATCCGAGAATAAGTCCCTCCCGCAGCTCCTCCAGTCTTGTCCGCGGAATTCTCGGATTGCGGCGGTAGTATTTGAGATACGAATCGGACACGAGCCGATAGAGATTTTTCATCCCGGTCTGGTTCTTCACGAGGATGATCTGGTGATACGTTTTCAGCTTCAGCGGATCCGCCTTTTCGCTCATGGCATAGCTCATTCTGCCGATGTCGGATATGCCTTCTTCCTCCAGGCGGCGGAGCATACAGAAGAAGATCTGTGCGAGCATTTCCGCGTCGTCGGAGGCACGGTGGTGGTTGAAATCGCCAAGGTCGTAGTGCTTTGCCAGTGTATCGAGCTTATGGTTTTTGAGATCCGGGTTCATGTACCGGGACATAGCGACGGTATCGAGGTACGGATTGTCAAACGGCAGACCGCATTGCTCCGCCGCCGCACGAATAAAACCTGTATCGAACACGGCATTGTGTGCCACGAGGAGCCTGTCCCCAATAAAGTTGAAAAAGTCCGGCAGCACTTCGGCAATCGGCGGCGCATCGGCTACCATTTCGTCCGTGATACCGGTCAGCTCCACGATGTTTTTCGGGATCGGTACACCTGGATTGACAAAGCGGTTGTACCGTTCCAGAATCTCGCCGTCCTTCACACGCACCGCACCGATCTCCGTGATCTTGCAGCTGACCGCGGACAGACCGGTCGTCTCAATATCGAATACAATAAACTCATCATGGAACGACACATCCTCTCCGCGATACGCCGCCCGGAAAGTATCGTCCACGTAATATGCCTCCACGCCGTAGAGGACCTTGATCTCGTTCTTTAAGCCTTCCGCAGTCAGCATGGCTACGGGGAACGATTGCAGGTTGCCGTGGTCCGTGATCGCCACTGCCTTGTGTCCCCAGCGGTGTGCCGTTTTGACGACCTCATCTGCCTTTGTGATCGCATCCATGGCAGACATACACGTGTGCAGATGGAGCTCAACCCGTTTTTCCGGCGCGTTGTCCATCCGCAGCACCGGCTTGACCTGTTGGATGTCCGTGTACTGCATATAGAGTTCGCCATCAAAGTTGTCCTTTTTGATCGTACCGCGCACTGCGTATCGTTTGCCTTTGCCCCAGAGTCCCATGGTTTCCTCGGTCTGTTCGATCGGCACGGTTACCTTGATGTATAGGGATGCTTCCCGGTCGGTGACGGAAATGGTGATGACCGTTTTGTCCCCCTTGCGCGTGTCCTTGTTCTGGATGTCGAACACTTCACACAGAATCACGGCGTTTCGCATGGTGCCTTTGATCGCACGGAGCGGAATGGCATTTTCGCAGGAGAAGGCTTCGCCAAACACCACATTCGGCTCCCGCACATCAAAGGTGTATTTCCCGGCGCGCAGGATCCCGTCGTCCACGATCTCTACGGTATCAGATCCGTCAAAGAGAGACGCCACGCGCGGGAGGGTCGGCTTTTCCTCCACGGATACCGTTTTTTCGCCCATTTCCTGCCGTTTTGCCGCTTCTTCCTCCAACCGTTTTGCCTCCTCCAAAATGAGCGCGGACTGGGAACGGAGACTCTCGAGCTGTCCCTGCATATAGCTCTGGTATTCGCTCTGGGCATCGGCGGATTGGCACACCGTAACGGGACAGGACATTCCGAATTCGCTGTGGAGGATCCCGGAAATCACATCCCCGGTCCGCGCCAGATCGAGCAGAGAGATACCGCCATGCGTAAACGGGATTTCGATGAACAGCTTCTTCGGATCCTCCTCCCATCGCAGCGAATAGCGATTGAAAAAGCCGTTGATCACCACGCCGACTCTTGCCGCTTCCGCGAGAATCTCCGGCACATATGCGTCCGAGAACAGATTCTCCGCGTAGTGCGTGAAAATGCGGATCTGCACCAGCTCATAGGTCTGGGCAATCGCCGCCTCCAGCTCGTATATGTCCTTTTTCCGATACAGCTTCGGCAGATGGCAATGGACCTCCATCATGCGCCGTTCTCTGTCCAAACGCACCGTGATGTCGCTTGCTTCGTCGAAAAATTCCTTCTGTATGCCAAGCGGGATCATGCGCTTGAAGATCTCTCCCAGTTTCCGCTCTTTCTTCTGTTCACTCATTCCGATTGTCCTTTGCGATCTCTTCTTCTATCATAGCCGTCAATGTGTCGATCAGTCTGTCCTCAGGTACCTTGCAGACGATCTCACCATGCCGGAATACGATCCCGCAGCCATCGCCGCCCGCAATACCAAAATCCGCCTCGCGCGCCTCTCCCGGACCGTTGACGACACAGCCCATGATCGCCACATGGAAGGTTCTGCCGTGCGTATCGATCGCGGACAGCCGTTTTTTACATGCGTCGTGGAGGGCGATCAGTCCAATGGCGGTCCTTCCGCAGGTGGGGCAGGAAATCACATCGATCCCGCCTTTTTCGTACAATCCGAGACTTTGCAGGATCTCCCGTGCCGCACGCACCTCCTCCCGTACATCGGCGGTCAGAGATACGCGTATGGTATCGCCGATCCCTTCCGCAAGAAGCGAGCCGATTCCAATGGCGTTTTTGACCAATCCCGAATAGGCGTCACCCGCTTCTGTTACACCGAGATGGAGCGGATATTCGCTTTCTCTGGCGACAATCCGACAGGCGGCGATCATTTTGTGGACAGAGGAGGATTTGATCGACAGAACAATATCGGAATAGCCGTAGTTTTCCAGCTCCTCCGCTTGGGTCAATGCCGATTCCGCCAATGCCTCCGCCGTGGGAGAACCGTATTTTGCAAGCAGCTTTTTGTCCAGAGAACCGCTGTTGACCCCGATGCGGATGGGAATCCCGGCCGTCTTACAGGCACGTGCAACCGCCTCCACCTTCCATGGCGCGCCGATATTGCCGGGATTAATCCGGATCTTATCGGCTCCGCAGCGCAGTGCGGTCAATGCGATCTTGTAATCGAAATGGATGTCGGCGACGAGCGGCAGGGTGATCCCGGCTTTCTTCGCATAGGTGAAGATCTGCGCATCCTCCTCTCGCGGCACCGCCATGCGCACAATATCGCATCCCGCCTTCTCCAGGGCGCGGATCTGTGCGACTGTACCATCGAAATCGGCAGCCGGACAGTTGGTCATGGATTGAATGGTGATGGGTGCGTCTCCGCCGATCGTTCGATTGCCGACCGGAATGGCGCGGGTTAGTCTGCGGTACATGATACTCTCCTGCAACAATAACATTTTCCTTATATTATAGCATGAACGCCCCGAAAAGGAAAGATGAGAGAAGTGAATTTTTCGCGAAATCCTTCGCATACACGGCAATCCTGTCTGAAAACGAAAAAGACAGACTTCCATGTATAGAAATCTGTCTTATCGATACGCTATCGGTTGATGAGGGTGAGTACATCCTTGAAGGTCACAACGACAAACAGCACCATGAGCAGCACAAGTCCCGCAAAGTGGATCATGCCCTCGACCTCCCGATTGATCGGCTTGCGGCGCACCAATTCGATAAGCTGGAACAATAGCCGTCCGCCGTCCAACGCGGGAAGGGGCAGGAGATTCATGATGCCGAGATTCATACTGATAACGACGGCAATGTACACGAGATCCGATATGCCCGACTGTGCCGCCTCCCCCAATGCCTCCGTGACACCGACCGGACCGGAAACCGCCTCCATGCCGTATCTGCCTGTGAGCAGGTCATAGAGCGATTCCCAGATCATCTTGATGGTGGAAAACGAACGGAAAAACGCGTGCTTGGCGATGACCGCCGGGGTGCGATGCTCTGCCGCGACATAGAAATCCACGTTACCGAATTGCACCCCGGACTCCACAAAGGTGGGAAATTGGATGTCGTGAAACGTGATGCTCTCGCCGTTTCGATCAACCGTGATGTCCACCGGCTCCACACCGCGCCGCATGATCTCGTAGAGCATTTCGTTCGCGATGTGTACCCGTACACCATCCACTGCCGTGATTGTGTCTCCTACACGCAGCCCCGCGGTATACGATGCCATCTCCCCGGTATCCTGAAACTGGGAGATCGTGTTGGACGGCAGCGTTTTCTGTGTGGAAACAAGGATCGCCATGACGATGATGCCGACCATGATGTTCATGAACGCACCCGCTGCTGTGATGATGATGCGCTGCCA
>USGH01000105.1 GCA_900554225.1 uncultured Eubacteriales bacterium
TCAACCTTGGTCAGCACCCCGAACTCCTCCATCAGGGCGATGTTCTTGGGGTCGATGAGGGCCGGCAGGGCAGCAGGAGTGTTCTTCTTGTTGGGCAGACCGCGGCGGGCTGCTTCTTCTTCCCACTCGGCAGAGTAGCCGTTGCCGTTGAAGATGACGCGGCGGTGGTCCCGGATGGTGCGCTTGACCAGGGCGATGGCGGCACTGGTAAAGTCCTCAGCACCTTCCAGCTCGTCGGCGTAGCCCTTCAGCTCCTTGGCCACAGCGGTGTTCAGGATGGTATCGCAGTCGCTGAGGTTCTGAGCAGAACCGGGCATCCGGAACTCGAACTTGTTGCCGGTAAAGGCGAAGGGAGATGTACGGTTTCGGTCCGTTGTATCACGTATGAACCGGGGCAGTGTATGCACGCCCAGCTTCATGACGGTCTTTTCGGCGGCATTATAGGGTGTGTCGTTTTCGATCGCGTCCAATACCGCAGTCAGCTCATCGCCCAGGAAAATGGAGATGACAGCCGGCGGTGCTTCGTTGGCTCCCAGCCGGTGGTCGTTTCCGGCAGTCGCAACCGAGATTCGGAGCAGATCCTGATAATCATCCACGGCTTTGATGACGGCACAGAGGAAGAGCAGGAACTGTGCGTTTTCATACGGCGTTTCGCCCGGTGTCAGAAGATTTACACCGGTATCGGTAGCCATCGACCAGTTGTTGTGCTTGCCGCTGCCGTTGACGCCTGCGAACGGTTTCTCATGGAGCAGGCAGACCAGTCCGTGGCGTGCAGCGACCTTCTGCATAATCTCCATGGTGAGCTGGTTGTGATCGGTCGCAATGTTCGTTGTGGTATAAATCGGAGCAAGCTCGTGCTGTGCCGGTGCGACCTCATTGTGTTCCGTTTTGGCAAGGATGCCGAGCTTCCACAGCTCTTCGTTCAGATCCGCCATATAAGCGGCAACACGCGGTTTGATCACGCCAAAATAATGGTCGTCCAGCTCCTGTCCCTTCGGCGGTTTCGCACCGAATAAGGTTCTGCCGGTGAACATGAGATCCTTTCTCTGTTCGTACATTTCTTTATCGACAAGGAAGTATTCCTGCTCCGGTCCGACGGAGGTGCGCACACATTTGACATCGGTGTTGCCGAACAGCCGCAGAATGCGCAGTGCCTGTTTGTTGAGTGCCTGCATGGAGCGGAGCAGCGGTGTCTTCTTATCGAGAGCCTCGCCGCCATAGGAACAGAACGCGGTAGGAATACATAAGGTCTTATCCTTGATAAACGCATAGGAGGTCGGGTCCCATGCGGTATAGCCTCTCGCCTCAAAGGTAGCGCGCAGACCACCGGACGGGAAGCTCGATGCATCCGGCTCGCCCTTGATCAATTCCTTGCCGGAAAATTCCATGATGACACGTCCGTCCGGTGCCGGAGAGATGAAGCTGTCGTGCTTTTCCGCGGTGATCCCGGTCAGCGGCTGGAACCAATGGGTAAAGTGGGTTGCGCCATGCTCGATTGCCCAGTCCTTCATCGCCTCCGCAACGGCATTTGCCACATCGGGATTGAGGGACGCACCCTCATCGATGGTCTTCTTGAGAGAATTGTACACCTTGCCGGACAGGGTTGCCTTCATCACTCTGTCGTCAAATACGAGACTGCCGAAATAATCCGATACGGTTTTCATCTGCTGTACTCCTTGTTCTGCAAAAATAAAAACGAGGCGGCTTCTCCCACAGCACAAGCTCTGCCTATGCCGCGGAGAGACACCATTGCCTCGTTTGTTTATAGATTTTTTGAAAAGAGAATAAGCGTCCCGGAAACTTTCCAAGACGCCCTTGCCTTATGCCAATAGTATACTCCGTTTTTTCGATTTGTCAAGGGGTTTTTCAAAAAAAGTCGAGATTTTTTTCGCAAAGCCGCCTCTTGCGTCTGCGATGTTTCGATCGATCAGATGTGGTATTGTCCGACCATTTGATCATTACGCAAAAAACATCCGAATCGGGGTGTGGAGAACGGACATCTCGCCCTCCGAAAATTTCCCGCCAAACTCGCCGTCGATGGTCCAGGGGATCGGTTCTGCCGCGGTGAACGTGAGATGCCTGGTGTGCAGGAATGTGATGTACTCGCTTTTTATATCCTGTACCAGTACCGCGCCGAGCATCTTGGGGTTGTCTAATGCATTTTCCGGGCTCTTTACGAGAATGACCTCCATCAGCCCGTCGGATAAGCTGATTTCCTCCCGCATCCGTAGGGGAAAGCCGCCGACCGAGCGTGTATTGGAGAACATACCGTAGAGATACTCGCCCTCCACCACGCCGTCGTCATGCTCAATCCGGATGTGCCACGGCCGCAGATTTTGCAGACTTTTGATGCCTTCCACGATGTACGCCGTGCGCCCGAATACCTGCTTGGACGGCTGCGGTGTGGAATAAGACGCTTCCGTGAACGCACCAAACGCCGCAACATAGACATACGGTCTCTCGCCAAACAGACAGACATCCATCGCAAGCGGTTCCGACCGGACAATGGTGTGCGCAGCCTCCAGCGGATTGGTCGGAATCCCCCAGCTCACCGCGAAATCATTGGTTGTTCCGGAGGGAATGTAGCCAATGGGCGGTTTTGTTTCTGTGTGCAGTAGTCCGCTTACCGTCTCATTGAGTGTGCCGTCGCCGCCCGCGCAGATCACAAGAGAGAATTTGTCGCCAATCGCGGTTACTGTCCGGCAGGCATCGCCTTTGCTCTGCGTCATATGGATCTGCACAGCGTATCCGCTTTTTTCAAGAAGGTCTATGATGTCGATGAGATGCGGGCTCAGTGCCGCCTTTGCCGTTTGCGGATTGATGAGAAACAGCGCGCGTTTCATAGAATACAACCGATATGCTCGAAATGTCCCCGCCGCAGAATGGATTTTTGCAAAAGCGCGGCAGGACAGGCGTATCACCTGGAGACAACGTCTTCGCGTGAGCATTCCTTTCCACACAATATTACTATAAGTATATCGCCATCGTGTGAAAAAAGGTAGCGGCAAATTGTGAATTTTCCCCGCAGGATCACCCCAGTGCCGTGCGCATATAGGCAAAGATCTTCTTCTCCTCGCGCGAGATTTTTACCTGTGTTACACCGAGCGCGTCAGCGGTCTGCTGTTGGGAATAATCGCGGTAATACCGGAGTATGAGAATTTGCCTCCATAGTGGCGGAAGTGTACCGATCACCTCCGACAGTGCCATGTGCTCCAGCATTTTTCCAAGCGTATCCTCCGTACTGGGAAGCACATTTTCAAGCGTGTACTCCTCCTCACCGATGGGATCGGTCAGGGAATGGATCGGGGATGCCGCATCGAGAGCCGCCGCCGCTTCCTCTACGGAGATACCGACCGCTTCTGCCAAGGTGGACAATCGTGGCTCGACCCCATGCGCGGACAGATATTTCTCCCGTTCCCGCATCAACAGCGCACCGGTCCGTTTTTGTGTACGAGAGACCTTGATGATCCCGTCGTCCCGCAAAAATCGCCGGATCTCACCGATGATGAGCGGTACCGCGTATGTCGAAAACGTGTTGCCGCGGGTCATATCAAAGCTGCGGATTGCCTTGAGCATTCCAATAGAGCCGATCTGACAGAGATCCTCATATTCCACGCCGCGTCCAATGAACCGATGCGCGATCCCCCCGACCAATCCGGCATTTGCCTCCATCAGATGGGTTTCTGCCGCTTTGTCTCCCTGTGCCGCCCGTGCGAGATAATATGCGTTGTCCTCATACGATGCTTTTTTCGCCGTTTCCATCCTGTGCGCCTCCTGTGTGCCTGAAATATGTACAACGGCGGGGAACGTGCAGCGGGTCTATCGTACCCATGGCAGCGCGGACAGCTTTTTGGTTAAGACCACCTTTGTGCCTTTCCCGACCGTCGAGACCACGCGCAGGGAATCCATGAAATTCTCCATCACGGTAAAGCCCATTCCACTGCGCTCTCCCGCCGGATCTGTGGTGTACAGCGGCTGCCGCGCCTTGTTGA
The DNA here is from genome assembly GCA_900554225.1 of uncultured Eubacteriales bacterium. GTDB lineage: Bacteria > Bacillota > Clostridia > Oscillospirales > CAG-272 > UMGS1696. The sequence goes on from USGH01000105.1 coordinate 3,993, forward strand.
TGTCGGGGATACCGCACCCCTTGTCCCGGATCTCCATGCGGATCACGCGTTCCGGGAGGATCCGCATGGCAAGATAAATCTCTCCGACGGCATCCCGGTATCCGTGGACGATCGCGTTGGTGACCGCTTCGGAAACCGCGCATTTGATGTCCGACAATTCGTCAAAGGTCGGATTGCACTGGGCGCAGAACGCCGCTGCACAGGAGCGTGCGAGTGCTTCATTGACGGACAGGGACGGAAAGCTGATGCGCATCTCGTTCTGGTATTCCTTTTCCATGTCAGTTCTCCTTTCGATTGGATTGTGCATCGCTGCGTGTTTCGATTTTGATGAGCCGTTCTGTTCCGGCAAGGTCGAGAATGCGGCGGATCGGCGGATTGGGATTGGCGAGAATACACGGGATCCCCAGATATGGCGCCTTTGCTTATCGTCCGAGGAGCATTCAGAACCGGTAGCTTGCAATGAGCCGCAAATCGGTCAGATGGAGAATGAGCTTGTCCGGCTTTTCTACGAACAATTTTGTGTCGATCCGTGCGCGTACGCTCTGCGCGATGTGGTGATCGATATCGCCTTCCAGATAAATGGTCAGTACGCCGTGATCCGTGACCGACGCGACCGACTGTGCTCCTGTCATCATTGCACCTTCCTTTTTGTACCAAATATGGTAGGCTGTGGTTTCTGCGTCCATTATAGAACAAAACTCCCGCAAACCTTGTCGTATCCTTGTGGGAACGCGGAAAAATCGTTCGACAAAAAACGCAGGAAAGCCGGGTTTTGTGGATATACGCATGGAATCATTCGTTACATCGATGGAAACAAAGGAACAGTTGCGTTTTCGGCATGGATGTGGTATACTGTCCTCACAAAAAGAAAAACGGAGGAAATCCCATGCAGCTGAAATTCGGAGAAAACCTGCGCGCTCTGCGGCAAAACGCCGGTATTACACAGGATCGGTTGGCGGAATATCTCGGGATCACCAGTCAGGCGGTCAGTCGTTGGGAATCCGGAATCTGCTATCCGGATCTCGAATTCCTGCCCGGTATTGCGTCGTATTTTCATACCACCGTGGATGCGCTGCTCGGCTGTGATCGAACGGAACAGGAGCAGAACGATGTCATATTGACAATGTCCGCTCTGGTGTCTGCCGGAAAACGCGAGGAGGCGGTGCAGTTTGCACATGAAAAGCTGGCATTGAATCCGGGAAATCATGCGCTTGCCGTGTTGCTTTCATCAACCATGCTTCTGTATGGTAGGACGGAGAAAAATGCTGTCGAACGGTACTGTGAGGGGGAACTGCTCTGCCGCCGGGTTCTGCGTGACAACCAGGATGTGACTGTTGTGGGAGAGTTGCTGCGCATAACGGCGAAAAGCACGCTCAGTCATCTGCTTTTGCGGCAGGATAAGCGGGAGGACGCTATACAGATTGCCATGGAACTGCCTTCCTTTACGAGTGGACAGGAGTTTCTCCTGCTGCGTTTACAATCACCGATGGAAAAGAGCGCATATCTTGCGTCGGTTCTGCCTACGTATCTTTCCATGCTGACGGGCGGATTGATCGATCCGCTGACAGAGGCGGAGGAAAACCGCGTGGTCCGGTATTCGATTGCGGAATGCAGACGGACGCTTGCCATATGGGACAGTGTATATGATGCGGCAGAGGTATATTTGGGAAAGGATGCCCGGTATGCGCCGTTTCTGTATGGCTATCTGCACTTCCGGCTGGCGTATTTATTGACCGCGGAGCCAGATGCGTTTTCGGAACTGGCGGAAGCACTAAGGCGGTTCGTAAAATGTGTGACGGTGGATGGCACGGACAGAAGCGCACACACGACAATGGAGACGATCCGCAAGAGGGATCCGGCATACCACGGTATACAGACGCCGGCTTCTGACTGTTCCGCACAGGCTAAGGCAGCGTTCTTTTACGATGGCTATCTTACAGACGGTACGGAAGCTGTCGGTCCATACGCAGAGCTGTGGCGGGAGACGATCGAAAAACTGAAAAGCATCCGCGCCAAGGCATAAAGAAAACGGCGTATCCGCATCCACAAAGGAAACGGGTACGCCGTTATTGGGTTTGCTGAGGAGGCACTGCATCCATCCAAACATGGTGCCTTACCTGTGATTTTTCCAGAATGCGTGAGATGGCTGCGGATTTATAGGATCCTGCCGTCCGTGGAGATCGTCACCACCGAGAGGGGGAGCGTTTTACCGCTCAGACGGATCGCCGTTTTGCACGCGTTTTCCAATCCGCCGCAGCAGGGAACCTCCATCCGGACGATGGTCAGGGAATGGATCCGGTTCTTTTGCAGGATCGCCGTCAGCTTTTCCGCATAATCCACCGCATCGAGCTTTGGACAACCGATCAGCGTCACCCTGCCGCGCAGGAACCGTTCGTGCATTCCGGCATAGGCATAGGCGGTGCAATCCGCGGCGACCAGTACATCCGCCCCGTCAAACCACGGAGCAGAAACCGGAACAAGCCGGATCTGGATGGGGAACTGTCCCAGTGCGGAAGGGGGATCTGCGGCAGTCTGCACCGTAGGATGGGCATTCGGCTGCTGCGTATTGGCAAGGACTCGCATACGTGTGCCGGGACATCCGTGGTGCGGTGCAGCTATGGTGTGCGTCGATGCTTCGCCGGTTGACGGATGATGGATTTCCGGTGCGATCCCGGACGATTGTGCAGACGATTTCGCAGCCTTGTTTGCCAGCACTGCCGCTTCGTCGTATGCGTCCGCCTCCCGCTCCACAAAGGAGATCGCACGGGTCGGACAGGCAGGCAGACAATCGCCCAGACCATCGCAGTAATCGTCCCGCAGCAGTGCCGCTTTGCCGTCTACCATACCGATCGCTCCCTCGTGACAGGCGCGCGCACATAGTCCGCAGCCGTTGCATTTTGCGCGATCGATTGCAATGATTTTGCGTTTGTGTTTTCGTTTTTCCATTGGTTGTATGCTCCCTTCGTCTCTGACTGCCATCAGTATACGACAGTATCGCCGTATATATGGTTGCAATCGCAACGAAGTGCGGTGGAGGTTTCTTACAGCTCCGGCATGGGTGCGGTCCGTTCATACGGTGTGGTCAGTGTGACGGGCGCGTGTGTGCGTTCGCTTTCGGCAAAGGACAGCATCAGCTCCAGGGCATGCAATTGCTGCATGGAGTTGGCGCGGTGGAGTCTGCCGTTTTCAATCGCGTCCGCCATATCGGATAAGCCAAGACCGCGGCTGTTTTCCGTGTAGGGGAACTGGAGCGGTATGTCCACGATGCTGTAATCCGGTCGGATACACTGCACACATCCGCCAAAGCAGTTTGGATCCGGGACAAGCAGGGTGCCCTCCGAGCCGAAAATGCGGATCATATCGGAGCGATCCATCCATGCGTCAAAGCTCATGGTCATGCTGACAATGGCACCGGACGCGAATCGAATGGCGCCGGACGTGAATGTTTCAACCTCCACGGAGATTTTTTCGCCGTTATGCGGTTCAGACGTGATGATTCGCTCCGGGAAGGACGCTCTGCCGAATGCCGTGACCTCGGATGCGCGGCCAAGCAGATTGAGGAGAGCTGTGGTGTAGTAGGGACCCATATCGAGCATCGGACCGCCGCCCTTTTTATAGAAGAAGAACGGATCCGGATGCCAGCTCTCACAGCCGTGACTGAGCATATGGACCATGCCGCCGACCGGGGTGCCGATCATGCCTGCATCGATACACTTGCGCGCGGTCTGGATAGCTGCTCCCATAAAGGTGTCCGGTGCGCCGCCGAGATAGAGTCCGCGCTCCTTTGCCAATGCGACCAGCTCTTTCCCCAATGCGAGATCGGTGGCAAGCGGCTTTTCGGAATAGACATGCTTTCCCGCCAGCAGAGCCGCCTTTGTTACGCCGTAATGATCATTCGGCCGCGTGATGTTCAGAACAATATCGACCTCGGGATCGTCAAACAGCTCGTACATATCCCGATAGATTCTGGGTACCCCAAAGAGCTTCGCCATTGTTTCCGCTTTTTCGCGCACAAGATCACAGGTTCCGGCGACCACGATATTTGGAAACATGTGTCCGATGTTCGAGAGATATATCCCGCTGATATTGCCCTGACCGACAATACCGATTTTTTTCATATGTA
>USGH01000106.1 GCA_900554225.1 uncultured Eubacteriales bacterium
ACGCTCACGCCTGGCACGATGACTATGGCCCTGGTAACGCCCATGATGTTCGTAAATATGGTGCGGGTTCGTTTTTAGAACTTTTTCGCGCCGGTTCCCGCTTTTTTGACCGCGCGGCTGTTTTCCCGAAACACGACTCTCGGATTTTCCCGGAGCTTCTGGATGTGGGAGAGCATATCCTCTGCGCTCTGGTACCGGTCGTCCGGATTTTTCTCCATGGCGCGGCAGATGATCTGCTCCAGACCCACCGGGATCTGCGGATTGATCTCGCGCGGCGGTACTGCCGTTTCGTTGACCTGCATCAGCGCGACGGAAACCGGGGTGTCCGCGGTAAACGGGAGCTGCCCGGTCGCCATTTCGTAGAGCATCACGCCGAGGGAGTATAAATCGCTGCGGGAATCGATCTGCCCGCCCTCCACCTGTTCCGGACTGATATAGTACACGGTGCCGATGGCTTTGTCGGTCAGGGTGACGGTCTCTGCGTTCGGCAGCTTCGCGATCCCGAAATCCATCACCTTGATGATCCCGTTTTTGAGGAGCATGATGTTCTGCGGTTTGATGTCCCGGTGGATGATCCCCTTCTTGTGGGCGTGGTCGAGGGCGCGCAGGATCTGGGTCGTATAGCTGACGATCTCACGCAGATTCAGCACCTCCCGGTGGCGCATATAGTTCTTGAGCGTGATGCCGTCCACGTATTCCATGACGATGTACTTGATGTTTTCGCGCACGGATACATCATAGATGTTCACAATATTCGGGTGGGACAGCATTGCGATCGCCTTGTATTCGTTGATAAACCGCTTGACGGACGGCTCATCCCCGGCAATCTCGTCCTTCAGAATCTTCACAGCGACCACGCGGCGCATGAGCAGATCGGTCGCCTTGAACACGATCGCCATGCCGCCGATACCGATGACCCGTTCGATCCGGTAGCGGTTGTCGAAGATCTGACCGACGTATTTTTCGTAATTATCCATACTGTAGTACCTTTCGGTGAGTTACCGTAGCCGAGATATACGGATACATTTCGGTACGGTGAGGCTGGGGGCGGATTCCGTTTTTTATGGAAAGGCTCTCAGACCGCTATGATGACCGCTGTGATGTTGTCGCTGCCGCCATCGTCGTTTGCCGCACGGATGAGGGCTGCACAGGCGGACGCAAGAGAATCACCGTCCTCGTGGCTGCATTTTCCCACAATGCGACCGATCTCCTCCGGCTCTACGTGATTGGTCAGCCCGTCGGAGCAGAGGATGATGTACTCTCCGCAGGCATCGGCGCGCGGGATCATGAATACATCCGCATTGACGGTCCGTTCTGTGCCGACCGCGCGGGTGATGATGTTCTTATGCCGGGAATGGCGCGCTTCCTCCGGCGTGAGCTGCCCGATATCCACAAGGTACTGAACCATAGAGTGATCGTGCGTGATCTGCCGGATGCCGCTGTTGTGCGTCAGGTACATCCGGCTGTCCCCGACGTTGATGGCGTATATCATATCGGGCAGTACGAGACAGCCGACCAGCGTCGTTCCCATTCCGGCAAGAGCCTCATCCACGCTGCTTTTGCGGTATACGGTGCGGTTTGCCTCCACAGACGCTTCCACAAGCATATCGTTGATTTCCTCCTCGCTCATCCCGGCAAAGAGCGGATACTCCGCCTCGCGGTCGGTGATGACCTGCATGAAGGAACGGGTCGCCATACTGCTTGCCACATTGCCGCCGTTCGCACCGCCCATACCGTCGCAGACCACGGCAGCCAGCACCATGGTGTCAAAGGCGCGTACCATAAAATTGTCCTGATTCACACTACGCCGCATACCGACGTCTGTTTTTCCGTAAAAATACATATGCGTCTAACTCCTCTATGTGCATGATTGGACGTTATTCTCTACTTTTGAGGCTGGAATCCTCCTGTGGATGCACCGATTGTTCCGCCATAGCTGCCGCTTCCTTACGGCGAAGCCGCAATTGTCCGCATGACGCGTCAATATCTCCGCCAAGATGACGGCGGATCGTCGCATTGATGCCGCAATTCTCCAGCGTTTTCCGGAAGGCTTCCGCGCTCTGTCTGCCCGGACGGATAAGACCTGTTTCTGCCACCGGATTCAGGGGGATGAGGGTCACGTGGCAGGGACAGCGCATACCGCGTTTCAGCACATTGGCGAGATGGCGTGCCTGCTCCGGAGTGTCGTTTTTTCCGGCGATCAGGGTGTATTCAAAGGATACGCGCCGTCCGGTTTTCGCAAAATAATGCCGGCACGCGGCGAGTAACTCCGCAATCGGATACTTTTTATTGATCGGCATCAGTGCGGAGCGGGTCTCGTCATCGGCGGCGTGGAGCGATACCGACAGGGTGACGGGCAGTCCCTCGTTTGCGAGATCGTAGATCCGCGGAACAATGCCGCAGGTCGAGAGGGAGATGTGCCGCAGCCCGATCCCATATCCCTCCGGCAGGCTGACAAGGCGCAGAAACCGAACCACATTGTCGTAATTGTCGAGCGGCTCCCCTATGCCCATCAGTACCACGCCGTCCACGCGCTCCCCGGTATCTCTGGAAGCCAGCAGAATCTGCCCGAGAATCTCCGACGGATAGAGACTGCGCACCTGTCCGTTCAGGGTAGAGGCACAGAATTTGCAGCCCATCCGACAGCCCGCCTGAGACGATACGCAGAGGGTGTTCCCGTGGTGATAGCGCATGAAAACGCATTCCACGCATTCGCCGTCGTGGAGGGAGAGAAGGTACTTGATCGTGCCGTCCTCTGCCGATACGTGCTTTTCCGCGATTTCCGGCAGATACCACGCCGTATGCTCCGCGATTTTTTTGCGGAATGCCGCGGGCAGGTTTGTCATTTCGGAGAAAGGCGTTCCCTTTGCCAGCCACGAATAGAGCTGTCCGGCGCGGTATCCCGCCTCTCCCAGTGAAACGACCAGGGCTTTGACCTCCTCCGGCGTCATGGAAAAGAGATCCGGCAGAGGTGTGCTTTCGATTGTATTTGTGTTTTCCATCATTTGCATATTGATTGATCACCGCATCCGTGCATCCCGGCGGAGCCGTGCGATGAAAAAGCCGTCGGTGTGGTGGATGTGCGGAAAGAGGGTCAGCATCCCGGTATCCGATCGGTATTCGCCGACCGTGAACGGTTCCAGGGCAAAATTGCCGTGGCTTTCGAGAAAATCCGCCACCACATCCTCGTTTTCCGCCTTGTGCAGCGTACAGGTCGAATAGACAAGCACCCCGCCCGGCTTCACGTAGCGGCTCGCACCGTCGAGTACCGCACGCTGCACCTCCGGCAGATGTTCGAGCCCCGCGATGGATTTGTAGCGGATATCCGGCTTTTTCGCGAGCACCCCCAGTCCCGAGCATGGCGCGTCGCACAGTACCCGATCCGCGTTTCCGATGAGGGCTGGCGCGGGTTCTCTGGCGTCCCGTTTTTCCGTGCGAATGCAGGTCAATCCCAGCTTCGCGGCGGTCCGTGTGACGAGGGAGAGCTTGTTTTCGTGCAGATCAAAGGCGCAGAGGGTGCCATCGTCCGCCATATCCAGTGCCATCGAAAAGCTCTTGCCGCCCGGACAGGCACAGGTATCCGCGATCGTCTCTCCGGGGCGCGCGTCGACCACGCAGGTGCATAGCCGCGATGCCGGATCCTCCACGAAGCAGTCCCCGTCCGTCAGACAGGCGCGCACCACGTCGTCGATCACAGGTACCTCCACCATTCCCGGCAGAGAGGTCACCTTCCCGCCGACACGATCGGCAAGCTCCGCCTCCGTCAGCCGCAGCGTATTGCACCGGAGCGAGACGGTCGGAGCGGTTTCCGTATAGGCCGCGATTTTCTCCGCTGTCTCCATCCCGTAGGAATCGGCGAACAGGCGGAGCAGGGCGCACGGCAGGGAATAGCGAACGCTTGCCGCGTAGATCGGATCCGCTGCCGGGTCGGGATAGTGGATCACGCCGCCGTCCCGGAGGAATGCGCGCAGGATCGCGTTGACAAAGCCCTTTTTCGCACGCGCCGCCAGCTCCACCGTTTCCGAAACGGCAGCGTGTGCCGGGATCCGGTCGCAGAACGCGAGCTGATAGATACCGAGGCGCAGCGCGGAGCGGACATACGGATCCATTCCCGCCGCTTTCGTTTCTCTGGCATAGGTGTCGATCACAAAATCGAGGGTGATCCGCTTTTCCGTCACGCCGTAGACAAGACGCGTATAGAGCGCACTGTCTGCGGAGGACAGGGTGTGGCGGCGCAGCACCGCATCGATCTCCAGATTGGCGTATTTCCCCGCTTCCTCAATGGCGACAAGGGAATCCATCGCAAGACGGCGCGGCAAGGTGGATGACGTGTTCATGTAGACTCCAAAAAAGATAATAAGATTAGAAAAACGCTGTTTTTACGTTGTTTTTGCGCCAAAAAGTCAAAATATCCGCGCTTGTAGACTCCGCGCTTTTCGGCGTAGCTTTTGTTCAGTCGCGTTTGGAGCGGTTGGCAAGGGAGATCAGGCGCAGCAGGTTCCCCAGTGCTACGGCAAGGGCGGCTACGTAGGTCATCGCGGCGGCGCGCAGTACATGACCGGCGGCGGACAACCCGGACTCCGATACCACGCCGGACGAACGGAGCGTTTGCAGCGCACGACGGCTTGCGTTAAACTCCACGGGCAGGGTCACCAGCTGAAAGACCACGCACGCGCCGAAGCAGATCACGCCGAGATACGCCAACGGATAATAGGAGAAGATCAGCCCGGCGATCACGAGCGGCACCGCCAGACTGGAGCCGATGTTGGTGATCGGGATGATGGCGGAGCGGATCCGGATCGGGAAATAGCCGACCGCGTGCTGTACCGCGTGACCCGCCTCGTGTGCCGCAACACCGACCGCCGCTGCCGATTGTACGTCAAAGACCGTTTGGGAAAGATAAATTGTGTTGTCGCGCGGATCGTAATGGTCCGTCAGACTGCCGGAGGTGGACGCGATCCGTACTCCGGTCACGCCGTTTTGCTCCAGCACCAGCCGTGCCGCGTCCGCGCCGGTCATGCCGCGATCCGACGGGACACGCGCGTATTTTCTGAACGTGGACTGCACCATCCCCTGCGCGATCAACGTGAAAATCAGCGCGGGCAGGACGAATACCACGTAGGTCATGTCAAATCCGTAATAATAAGGCATATTTTTCTCTGGACCTTTCCGTATGAATTTGCATAGCGAGGTGCCCTGTCGATGGAGCACACAGGTTGGCGCGCCCGCAAACGAGGAACACACGCTGGGGCATAGGCGAAGGGGTTACCCGCGTGAGACGTCGTTCGCGAGAATATCGCCGACGTGGAGCTTGCGACCGCGGATGTAGTCTGCCGCCGCCATCCTGCTCTTGCCCTCCGGCACCACATAGGTCGCCGTGATCGTACCGCCATCGCCGCAGACCACGGTAATGCCACGCGTGAGATCGACTACGGTGCCCGGCGCACCATGTGCCTGTCCGCATTCCGGCAGTACCCCCACGAATTTGAGCAGCTTTCCGTCCGGCGTGTGCGTCAGTCCACCGGGGGCAGGCGACAATCCGCGGATCTGACACCAGATTTCCCGTGCGCCGCGTGTGAAGTCGAGAAGCGTATCCGCTTTTTCGATCTTTGCCGCATAGGACGCACCATTCTCCGGCTGTTTCTGACGATGGGATTCCAGGGTTCCATCGAGGATTGCATCGATCACCTTGCACATCGCTTCCCCGGCTAAGATCGCCAATCGGTCGTGTACCGTGCCGAAATCATCCTCTGGGGCGATCGGACAGGGAAGGGTGAAGTACATATCTCCCGTATCGATTCCGGCGTCCATGCGCATCGCGGTGATCCCGGTTTCCGTCTCGCCGTCCATGATCGCCCGCTGGATCGGAGACGCGCCGCGATATTTCGGCAGGAGAGAGCCGTGCGCGTTCATGCAGCCGTATTTCGGGTAATCGAGCACGTACTGCGGCAGGATCTTTCCGTATGCCGCCACCACGATCAGCTCCGGCGCCAGGGCGGTCAGCTCCTGCTGGGCGGCCTCGTCCTTCAATGTCGTCGGCTGATAGACCGGGATCCCGTGCGCCGTTGCCAGCTCCTTGACCGGGGAGGGGATCATCTTCATCCCGCGTCCCTTCGGCTTGTCCACCTGTGTGAATACCGCGACAACCTCGGCTGCCGGGTGGTGGAGTACCGCGTCCAGGCAGACCCGCGCAAGCTCCGGCGTTCCCATAAACACAATGCGCATCTGTGCCACCTCAATTCTTACCAAAATGCGCTTCCACTTCTTCAGGGGTGAGAATGTGGACAGCGCGGTCGGTGAAAAGATGTCCGTCCAGGTGGTCAAGCTCATGGCAGAGCGCGCGCGCACCGAGATCCTCCCCGGTCACGGTGATCTCCTCGCCGTTCAGGTTCAGGGCGCGCACCGTCACTTTTTTCGGACGATGCGTGATTCCCCAGACGTCCGGCACGGACAGACAGCCCTCCAGATCTTCCTGCTCGCCCTCGCTTTCGATGATCTCCGGGTTGATCAGGCAGTACAGCTCGTCGTCCACCTCGACCAGCACCATGCGTCGGAGAATACCGACCTGCGGTGCCGCGAGTCCCACTCCGTTCGCTTCATAGAGCGTTTCTTCCATATCTTCTGCAAGCTGCCGGATGCGTGGGGTGATCTCCGTTACGGGACGGCAGGTTTTGCGCAAAATCGGGGCGCCTTCTTTGACAATATTGAGTATAGCCATATTTGTATCTGCGTCAGACAATAGGTCGGACGCGTCCTTTCTGTCTCAGGATATACGCTATGTATCCGTTGGTTTTGTACCGGGGGCTTCGTCTAAAACCGACCGGAAGACAGCGCTTTTTGAATCATTACTTATGTATCCGTTTGGTGACGGTCAGATCGATGTCGGATTGAGATCCACGGAGAGATGCACCTGTCGGTCCTTCCAGCTTGCCGCGCGTTCGTCGTTTCCGGTATCCTCGCGCAGAAGTGCGGACGACGGCTTGCCAAATTCCACAAGCAGTCGGTCGAAAAAGGCGCGGGTCCGCTTGTTGAGCCGGCATTTCAGCACGAAGCGCATCCGGTACACGTTCTGAACGCGATACACCGGTGCTTCAAACGGCCCGTACAGCACAAGCGGGACATCCCGAAATTCGTCCGCGATGTAGGAGAGAAGCATATCCCGCAGGCGCACCATGATTCGGTTCAGGAAGCCCTCATCGTAGCCCGATACGGTCAATACCGCAATGTCGCAGAAGGGCGGAAAACAGAGTACCTTGCGCAGCCGGATCTCGCCCTCGTAAAATTTGCGGTAATCCTGCCGCGCCGCGAGATGGAGCACCTCGCTGTCGGGATTCCACGTCTGGATGATCGCCTGTCCCGGAATCTCTCCCCGACCTGCCCGACCGATCACCTGTGTGAGCAGCGCAAAGGTACGTTCGTTGGCGCGGTAATCGTCGATCAGCAGCGCACCGTCCGCATTCAGGACTCCGACCGTTGCCACGCGTGGAAAATCGTGTCCCTTTGTCACCATCTGCGTTCCGAGCAGTACATCCGCCTCTCCGGAACGGAATTTCTGGAGCAGCTCCTCATGGGAGAATTTGCCTCTGGTTGTGTCGAGATCCATGCGCACGATACGCAGATCGGGGAATAGAGAGGCAATATCGTCCTCCGCCTTCTGGGTGCCGCAGCCCATGAAGAGAAATTTGTCCTTGCCGCAGACGGGGCATTTGTCCGGTACTGTCGTGCGATAGCCGCACATGTGGCAGACGAGATAGCCGCCGTGCCGTTTTTCCTCCAGATAGCCCTCGCCATCCGTATCCGCGTCCGTATGTCCGCGTTTGCCGTTGGCATGATACGTCATGGAAACGGAGCAGTTGGGACACTGGATCGATTTGCCGCAGGAGCGACAGGAAACGAATTTGTGGTATCCGCGCCGATTGAGAAAGAGGATTGACTGGTTGCCCGCCGCCTTGTCCGCCATCAGCCGTTCTGCGAGTACCGTGCCGACCGGATTGCTGGGCGATTCCCCGCGCATATCAC
>USGH01000107.1 GCA_900554225.1 uncultured Eubacteriales bacterium
GGCAATGTCTCGTCCTGGTCGTCGATCACCACAGAGCTGTCCTCGATCCCGAGGTTCTTGATCACGCCGCCGATGGTGGACATATCATAATCGTAGTTCTCCGCGTTTTCCGTATCGGTAACGTTGGCGGCGATGGTTTTGTACTGTCCAAGCACATACGTGCTTTCCACACTGGCGAACAGTCCTGCCCTGCCATCTACAAACGAGCGAATGTGCACGTTGGACAGCACATGTCCGTTGCCGTTGAAGTTGCCGCGGAAATCCTTGACCGCTATAGAGTAGTTGCTGTATGTCGCGTTCGGATCGACCTCCTCAAAGGTTTTGGTGCCGCCCTCCTCGGTGATACGATAGTACCTTGTCGCTTCTCCGATCGGTGTAAAGCCGTTTTCGTATCGTCCGCCGGGTTCGTATTCCGCATCGGGGATGCGGATGTCGCACATGAGAATGTAATTCGCGTCGAGATTCTCCCGGATCGATTCCAGATCGTCCACGGTGTAAATGCCGATCCAGCCGTCCGGTACCTCCGTCAGAGGCGATACCGTGTTGTCCTCCTGAAGAAATAAGAAATGCAGATATTCGCGCAGTGCCGGAATCGTGGCAAATGCGCATACCGTTCCGAGCAGCATAACCGATACGCAGATCGCCGCTGCCAATATCCGTTTGCGCAGCTTTTTCATGGAATAGCCCTCCTTTTTGGTCATTGCTTTTTTCTCTCTCTGAGTGTGGAATGCCCGATACGTGTCCGGCAGGGGACAATCGGGTCCCATGTCCACGCGATTCTGCCGATCCAGTGCGGCATACAATGCAGCGTCCAGCTTTCTTTTGCTTTCAGCCATCCACAATCACTCCCTTCTCCGATAATGCTTCCTTCAGCCATTTCCTTGCCCGGTGCAGTCTGGTGCGCACAGTACCTTCCCGAATCCCGAGTGCGGAAGCGATTTCAGCGTCGCTGTAGGCAAACGAGATCCGCAGGCTGAGTACATCCCGCATGGCGCAGGGCATTTCCAACAGCAGTCCGCCGACCAGCTCCGTCAGATACGCGCCTTCTGCCTCCGCCTCCGCATCACCGACGGCAATTTCCGGGGTGTCCTCCGGTTTCCAGTCGCCGAGCGGATACGGCTGCTTTTTGCGTCTGCGGTAGAAATCGATGGCGATGTTGCGTGCGTAGATCATGGCAAGTGCGCGGATCCTCTCCGGCGGCAGTCCGTCAAATTTCGACAGATTTTTGCAGATGCGTTCCATGGTATCTCCGACCACGTCCTCTGCGTCCATGCGATTTCGCAGCACATCGAACGCAGCATGGTACATTGTCCCGCGCGATACATTCCAGATATGCTCCACAAAAGCACTGTCTTTGCTGTCCAGGATCACGTCAACACCTCCATTCGTCCGCTTGTGTATCGAATTGATAAAGGATGCGCTGTATAAAATGGAGTTTTTGTGTTGAAAAGCTCAAACATATGGCTTTTCAGCGCAAAAACAACCTTGGGACAGCGTTTCCTTGTTTGTCAGGCAGAAGAGCTCTTTTTCCTTCCGCCCTATAAGACGAACAAGCGGCGGAAATGTTACGGAAAAAAGACGTTTTTTTGTTTTGCTCTTGCAGATTGCTGTAGAGTATGGTATACTCAAGATACAAAAGAAGCATCTTTCCAATAGGATGGGTGGTGTCCGGGCGATTTTATAGGACCGGCGCGCGGATCGATACACAAAAGTCATCCAGTGATTCCATGGGAATGCATGGACGCAGCACAAACATCAAAAGGATATAGAGTAAGGAGACAACGTATGCAAGGCGTGACAACATGGAGCTTTCATCCCTACAAACCGCTTTTGTTTGATACAGGCGATATTTACATCTGCCGTGTGTATCCGGAAAAAGCAAAAATTGCGTTCGACTGGCTGCCACTTGCCGGTGTGACGGCGTATACTGTATTCTGGCAGATCCGGGACAGCGGTGACGACTGGGAATCTGCGACCGTATCCGGCACCTCGTTCGCGCGGGACGGACTGGCGGATGAAACGGATTACGCGTTTTATGTGACTGCCGGGGCGAAAAAGAGTCGTGTGCGGTTGGCGAGAACGGGATTTGTACCGGGGGATGTGGTTGTGAACTATCTCCATCCGGACGATCCGGCATACAGCTTTTCCGGACAGTATCTGTGCAGTCCGTCGCTTGTGCGCCATCCGGACGGGTACCTGCTTGCATCCATGGATGTATTCAAGGGCGGCGCGCCGCAGGATCTCACGCTGATTTTTCGTTCGGATGACGATGGTGCGACATGGCACTACGTTTCCGAGCTGTTCCCCTGCTTCTGGGGCAGAATGTTTTTTCACAAGGGTGTTCTCTACATGATCGGATGCAGCACGGAATACGGCGATATGCTCATCGGCAGCTCCACGGACGGCGGCAAAACGTTCGGTATGCCAACGGTTCTCCTGCGCGGCACCAGCGGATTCCATGAAAAGGGTGTCCATCGCAATCCGCAAAACGTGATGCGCTACGCAGGACGGCTGTGGAACACACTGGAATGGGGCAGCTGGGCGTCCGGTACACACGCGACAATGGTGGCGTCCATTGACGAAAACGCCGATCTGCTGGACGCTGCAAACTGGCATTTCACACCGCCTGTACCGTATGACCCGCAGTGGGAGGGTACGGCAAAGGGACATTCGCCCGGAAACATTGAGGGAACGCTTGTCGTTACGCCGCGGGGAGAGCTCTGGAACATTCTCCGCTATCAGATTGGCGGCTGTGATCCGTCCTACGGTTTGGCACTGGTGATGCAGCCGGATCCTGAAAATCCGGACGCACCGGAGCGGTTTGTGAAAACGATCCGTTTCCCGGGCAATCATTCGAAATTCGAGATCACCTACGATGCACAAAGCGGCTATTACGTCTCGCTTGTGTCGTATCTCTGCGAAAGTCACCCGGACGGTCGAAACTGGCTCGCGCTGATCGCCTCCAGGGATCTGGAGCATTGGGAAAAGATCGAGGACATCTTCGACTACCGCGACACGCCGACCCAGGAGATCGGTTTCCAGTACATCGCGTATCTCATTGAGGGCGACGACATTCTCCTTCTCTCCCGCACCGCCTTCAATCAAGCCGCCAACTTCCATGACGCGAACTACAGTGTATTCCACCGCGTCCGCAATTTCCGTCGCAATCTGCGATAAAACGAAAACGGGATCCTGCCTATGATACATCAGACGGGGTCCCGTTCTATATCGTTATTTATGCCGCTCCGCCATGTAGATCGATGCGCGCGAATCTATGATTCCGGCAAGCTCCTCCGGTGTGTGTGGCACATCGCTGAAAAACTCATCGGTTACGATGGCATACAGCGGCGAATCCTTCGGCAGTACCGCGTCCACGGCGTTGAGAAAATCGATGCAGCGGCGGGCATATGTTTCGTCGAGCTTGCAGCAGGGAGCGTCGGATTCCGGCAGCGCGTCGTCATCGAAAAACCGACACTTTCCGTCCGCATATACGAGCGTTTGTCCCTCATACAAAGCCATGTCCGCGTATACATCTTATTCTGTGAAACTATAGACCACGCCATATTTGCGGAGACTCTTATATGCTGCGAAATAGTGGTTCAGAAAACCGATAGCGGCTTCCTTATGTGCGCTGCCGTCCGGGATCGCGAAATACACACCGGAACGGCAATCTATGTAGAGCTTTCTTGCCGCGTTCGGATATCCGACAGCTACGGCTTCACCGCCCATTTGCAGCGAAAGGGACGCGTAAAGGCGGAGATTGCCGCAGTCCTCCTGCACCAGCCGCAAAGAACCGTCGCGCAGCCTGGCATAGATTTCGTCCAGCTGTGCACCGGCAAGGGGGGCTGTGTCGTATGCGCACAGGTCGTCCAGCAAATCAACGTACGCAGGCACGGCAAAGCTGCATGTGCCGTTCTCCGCATCCACAAAATCACGCAGTGTAGATGCCAGCACGTCGTTTTGGATCGCAATGGCACCGTATCGCCAGAAACGCGCGTCCTTTGGCAATGCGTCTATGGCGGCAAAGGTCTCCTCCGCTGTCATGGGTCCGTCGAAGTACGCAGGCAGTCCGAAATACGTAGTACAGCTCGGCGAGAGCGGGAAAACATATTGCTTGCCATCCCCCGTTTGATATGGCTTTTGGACATAGCCGAGCAGTGTGTCGTATGGGAAGATGGGATCGTTTTGCATGAGCGGCTGCAGATCGGTGAAAATTCCGTTGTTCTGATAGGTATACAGCGTCGGATCCTCGCCGTCCGCCGTGGAGAAAAGAACGATATCGGGAATGTGCCCCGCGGCGATCTCCGCCTGAAAGAGCGTGTCGCGCGATTCCTCCGGGTACATCGTAAAATCCGTGACCACGATCCGGTAGTCGGTGCTCTGCTTATTGAACGCCTGGATCGCCTGACGAATGATCTGGGAATTGTAGTCGTCGGTGGACAGCGTCGCCAGCGAAAGCACCGTGCGTGATTGCAGGTCCTCCTCCGATACACGCGTCAAAAGCAGCAGTTCTTTCGTGTCGTCTCCGACATATACAATGCTGAGCAGATCGGCGTTTGCAACACAGAGCTTCACGATGGCGGATGGATCGAGGTCAGAGTTGAGCCAGTTCGCGACCTCCTCTGCTGTACAGGTCAGTCGCTCATTCTCGTCCGCGGCAAACGCAAGACCCCAAAGCCCGGTTTCGGTCGCCGCAAACAGATCGTAGGCGGTATCGCCCGAGAAAAAAGAAACCGCGCTGCCATAGGAGCCAATCCCACTGCCGGATGCGATGTACGCGGGAATCTCTACCTCGTCTCCCAACGTACCATCCGAGACCTCCAGCCTGCGGAAATGGTTCTGTCCGCCAAACTCAATCAGGAGAAACACGCCATATTCCGTTGCGGCAAGGGCGAGCGGATCATCGAGTGAATCCTGTACCCAGAGAAGCGTACCGCTCTTGTCTATGGCGCATACACCCTTGTTCGTCAGCACATAGAGGTTCTTTGCTGTATCGCAGACGATTTGCAGAACCGAGAACTCGGAATCCACCGGAGCGCTTCCGGTTTTGTGTATGCGCAGTGTATGGTGAAATGTGTCCGGCAGATCGATCACGCCGACCACCGCGCCGTCCACGGTACAAGTGAGCCGGTACATATCATCTATGGTACATACAACACTGTCCAATTTCCATTCGCGAAGGGCAGAAGCAGCGTCGTCCACAGCTGTGATCGTGACATTATCCTCATCAAAGGAGATGCGCTTGCGGTTCAGATCCGTATAATAGCTGGTGCTCAATCCCGGCTGCGCGTTGTCCGTGTACAGAATGTCAGCCAGAAACTGCCCATCGCGGTACACCGGCGCGTCGACGATGCCATAGTGTGCCGGAAGCTCGATAGAGGTTGTGCGGAACACACCGGTTAAGGTGTCGTGTAAGAGGGAAGCTTCCTCTTCTTTGCCGCAGCCCGTGCACATGCCAAACAGTACAATACACATAAGAATCCATAGAAATCGCTGCTTGCTCATAAAAAACTCCTTTTGCCTTTGGGTAACATCAGTATACCATGCATAAATGCGTTTGTCAATACATACATTCGTACCCGCATTGGGAAAAGGAGATTTTTTGCTTTTTAACCTTCCAGCGCCACATCAAAATCCGCGATCAGTTCCTCCGCCACCGGGGCAATGGAGGTCAGGTATGATACGACCGCAGTGGAATTTTTCTTGAAGATGTTTTGTACGATCTTATCCGAGAGGGAACCGCTCCAGAGAACAATGCCCGGATCGAAAAAGAGATTGTTGAAAACAATGTCAAGCATATCCGCAGATCCGGTGTCCCGGCTGTATTTCGATTTGAGCAGTACCTCTTTATATTGCGGCACAATGTCCGTGTAGGTCAGTCTGGTGATTTCCTCAAGCAGTATCCCAATGTTGTCAAACCGTTTCACGGACAATGTGCGCGGTAAACCACAGACGGTCGCACCATATGTGGAGGAATAATAGCGGCTCTGCGTTTCATCCCGTTTCGGCAGGGGCAGGATCCCGAAATCGTCCTCCATTTCCCGCAGCTGTTCGATCGTATGCGGCATACCCTGTACGTGGAAAAGAGCCTGTCCGTTTTCGAATAGTCCTTCGGGCGTGATGTCATAAACCATCGATGCGGTGTTGAAAAAGAGGTGCGGATACCGGGCGTTATCTGCGATGATTTTCTCCATGTATCCGATCGCTTCTTCATCCGCAGCCAGCGTAAAGGCGTATTTGCCGTTTGCATCGGAGGAGATATAGCGGATTCCGGCACCGCCAAGCAGCGTATTGTACACCGCGCGCGCATTGCCATAGATGCCATAGCAATCCTGCTTGTTGTACCGCTCGTCCCCGTTCACATCCTGTACCGCGCTGTAAGCGATTTCGTGGAAAATATCAAGTGTCCATCTGCCCTCTTCCACAAGTGTATATAGATCGTACTCCAGCCCGAGACGCTGGTACATGGATTTGTTGTAGAGATAGCACATGGCGCGGGAAAGATAGGATAGCGTGGTATCTCCGGCGGTCACGTACTGCCTTCCATCGATGGAGAACACAGCCGATGCGTCCGGATTCCACCATTTTTCCGTCAGATCGATGTGCGGTATATCGTTCCACGGTTGTAGATATGCCATAGCATTGGGAACACGTGTGTCGTACACCATGACGATGTCGTATTTGTCCTCTCCGGCGACAACTGTATGGGCAAGATCCTCATCGGTGTGTATCTCCTCCGCGATCACACAGTTGTAGGTCTCCATGATCGTGTGGTTGCGCCGAAAAATCGCATCGTTGATCGGTAGTCCGTTTTCCTCCTCGGCAGTGAACTGGATATTCGCCCAGGAAAAGCTTGCCGGATCGAGATTGGAAACCCGCAGCGTGAAGCCGTCCATGTCCGTTCTTTCTTCCGCTTCAGCAGACACAGATTCCGTGTCGGTCGATTCCGTTGTGGTGCGTGGATGGGGAGAATTGTCGCCGGAACAGGAGCTGCCTGCCAAAAGGAACAGGCAAAGGATCAGAGATAGCCATTGTCTGCCGTTTTTCATGAGATTCTCCTTCTGCTTTTTATCGTATGAGGGTATATCGCCTTTCTTATTTCTGTCCGGGTGTCAGCTCCACGCCGCCAAATTTTGCCTGCACCGCCTCATATACCGCTTCGTCCACATCGGGGGTGCCGGATTTCGAGGTCGCGAGTCGATAGAGCTCCGGTGTGCGCGGGTCGGTGCAGTAGTGATCATTCCGGTACTTCTCCCGTATGGCAGGATCGCGGAAATCCGGTACCGTGTACGGTGCGCCGCCGTCAAGAATGGAGCGGAAGGCAAGAAGCCCCGGCAGTGCCATGTCCAGTGCCTGATAGATATCGATGGAATACTTGCCCCACTGGTCGTCGCCTAAGATTTTCGCAAGGAAAAAGCCAACCGCACTGTAGTCCCCATTGCCAATCGCGCTGCAATCCGCGTGATTCCGATATGGAAAATCGACAAACGAAGCCTTGTACGACGTGATCTCGAAGCCACCGGAGCCGTTTGCACGGTAATACTTGACCGTTTCGCTGTCCGATTCGATGGAGCCGTCTGCACCGATGAGACGGATTGTGGTCGTATACGGATAACGGAGATTGCCGTGGGTACTGCGCGCCATCCCGCCGTTCGACAGCTCCATGACCTCCATCGCCGCACTGCCGGATCTTGCCCCGCCTTCTGCCATATAGTCCATACGCGGGATCTCCAGACCGTTGACCTTTGTGGCGCGCAGTCCCGTAGCATAGAACATCGGTGCGATGGAATGGGTACAGTAAAAGGTGGAGGGGACGAAATTGCGCCAGTGATTCCGTATACCGCGCGTCAGCATATGCCATTTTGCCGAGCAGTCGTTGTAGAAATCGCCCTCCAGTGAGACAGCTTCACCGATTTTTCCGTCCTCCACCATCTGCCGAAGCGCAAAATGCCCATCGAAATAGCAGTAATTCTCCGCATAGGCATACACACAACCGCTGTCCTCGACCGCCTGACAGA
>USGH01000108.1 GCA_900554225.1 uncultured Eubacteriales bacterium
AATACAAGGAATTGGAAGCTGACTTCCTGAAGTTCGCTACCGAAAGAGGTATGGTAGGTATCAAGGGACACCGTTCTGTAGGTGGATTCCGTGCATCCTGCTACAATGCCATGCCGAAGGAAGGCGTGGAGGCTCTCGTGGCGTTCATGAAGGAATTTGCCGCGAACAACCCGAAGGCATGAGGTATAGATATGAATAAGATAAAATTGATGAACAAAATCGCACCGGTAGGGATCGGACAGTTTGATCCAAACGGATATGCGATTTCCGCCGATATGGATGCTGCGGATGCGATTATGGTACGGTCCGCCGTCATGCACGAATATCCGATGAACCCGGAGCTGAAAGCCATTGCACGATGCGGCGCAGGCGTCAACAACATTCCTGTGGATCGCTGTGCCGAGGAGGGAATTGTCGTATTCAACACCCCCGGTGCGAACGCAAATGGCGTAAAGGAATTGACCATCGCGGCACTGCTGCTGGCATCCCGGAATATCGTCGGCGGTGTGAACTGGGCGAATACGCTCACCGAAAACGTCGCAAAATCCGTGGAGGCGGGCAAATCGGCATACGCGGGCTGCGAGATCGAAGGAAAAACGCTCGGTGTTATCGGTCTCGGCGCAATCGGCGGCATGGTGGCAAATGCGGCGAAAGCACTGGGCATGAACGTCATCGGCTGTGACCCATACATCACGATTGAGGCGGCATGGCACCTGTCCCGCTCGATCCAGAAGGCGGCGACCTACGAGGAGGTGTTCCAGAAAGCCGACTATATCACGCTCCATGTGCCGGCAACGAAGGAAACGAAGAATATGATCAACGCCGGTTCCATCGCCATGATGAAAAATGGCGTGCGCATCATCAACCTGAGCCGTGCGGATCTCGTGTGCGCTGCGGATCTCAAGGCTGCACTGGAGGATGGCAGTGTCGCCGCCTATGTGACCGATTTCCCGACGGAGGAAGTCATCAATACCCCCGGTATTGTCGCCATTCCGCATCTCGGCGCATCCACGGTCGAAAGCGAGGACAACTGTGCGGTGATGGCAGCCCATGAGCTGATCGATTATCTCGAAAACGGCAACATCGCGAACAGTGTGAATTATCCGTCTGTATCTATGCCGCGCACTGCCGACCATCGTCTCGTGATTCTGCATAAGAACATCCCGAATATGATCTCCGTGATCAGCTCGACCCTGGCAAAAGAGAATATCAACATCGAAAACATGGCAAACCGTTCCAAGGGCGACTACGCGTGTACCCTCATTGATACCGCAAACGAGGTTTCCGCCGCTGCCATCGAATCGATCCTTGCCGCAGAGGGGATCATTCGCGTTCTTACCGTGTTCTGATTTCTGAAAAAATACGACAAAAAGTCTCCTTACCGTCTATTGTGCGATAAGGAGACTTTTTATGGTTTTGTTACGCGATCAATGGAACAGGGAACAGCCTGTGGCGCGGAAGTGTGCGATCCGTTCTTCCATGGCGGCGACCGTCGTGCCGTAATAGGCAGCCAGACAATCGATACAGAGAAAACGCCTGGCACCACGGTTCACCATCTTTTTGTATAGTCCAATCTCATCCGGCGTCAGGTGACGACCGCACTCCATGCAGGCATACGGATCTCCCTGAGCTTCAGATTGGACCGACTCCTGTCCTGTGATCCCAACAGGAAATGGCATTCTTCGCGATTACCGTGCTTCGAGCGTACAGCGGAAGATTTTGCAGTCGTGTGCCTTCAGCGGAACATTCATGTATTCGGACTTTACGCCGAGGTCTTCACCGGTGAAGATGTCGTGCATATGGAGACCGTAACCGGAAGCAACCGGCAGACCGAAATCGTAGAACTGGCAGGCAGCACCCCAACCGCCGTCGCTGTCGTGATCGGTGAAGTTGAAGAATGCAAGCGCGATTTCGTTGTTGGCAAGGTGCTTGAAGAAGATCGGGCGTTCGCGATCCTCATTGACCATGAACGGCGGGCGGGCTTCGGGATCCTGGTCGATGGCGATGAGCTCTTTGTTCTTGTAGAGTGCGAGGTTCACATCGTCAAGGGTAGACAGGTCAGAACCGATCATGAGCGGAGACTGGAAGAGGCACCACAGAGCAAAGTGCGTCCGATATTCGATGTCGGAGCAGCCGCCGTTTGCAACGTTGCCTCTGCCATGCATACCGCAGATGAGCATATCGATGTCGTTGTAGCAGCCGGGTGCGGAATAGCCGAGCTTGTCCACCTGGCTCATAGCGATTTCCTTGAAGCTGTGGAAGCTGTCGTTTACGTCGCCGGTGGAACGATACATATGCGCACCGGTGGAACGGATCCACTTTTCTACCTCATCGGAACCCCAGTTGCAGGCGGAGAAGAGGATCTCACGGCCGCTTGCCTTCAGAGCCATGCTCATGCGGTTGTAGAGGATCGGACCTGCGGACAGTCTCGGCTTGTAGCAGAAGTCGTACTTTAAGAAGTCCACGCCCCATTCCGCAAAGGTCTTGGCGTCCACAAATTCGTAGTCAAAGCTGCCCGGATAGTTGGCACAGGTACGGGTACCGGCGCAGGAGTACATACCGAACTTCAGCCCTTTGCTGTGTACGTAATCGGCGAGCGCCTTCATACCGGACGGGAACTTTTCGGGATCAGCGACCATTCTGCCGTTCGCGTCTCTGTCGCGCAGGGACCAGCAGTCGTCGATGACCACGTATTCATAGCCGGCGTCCTTGAGACCCTTTTCGACGATTGCATCCGCGGTGTCCCGGACGACCTTTTCGTTGATGGCGGGGCCAAATGTGTTCCAGGAATTCCAACCCATCGGGGGAAGAGTAGCTAACATAATTTTGTCTCCTTTTCGGTGAGAAATTTGTCGGGAATATCATACCATGTTTGCCCGATAAAGTCAAGAGTAAAATCGCATGCGGACGCGTACTTTTGCAAAAAAACACAAATCTGTCCTGCAAAGACGATCGTCAGCGGTTGCCGGACAACTGTCTTTCCATTTCCATGACCGCTTCGGTTTCCGCTTTTTCCGCGGTCTGCAAAAGTCTCGCGACTGTCTGACGGTTCCCCGCCTTTGTCATATCGCTTTCGTTTTTCATCCGAAACGCTTTGTTCCAGCACTCCCATACCGATTTGTACAGCGTGGCGAGGGAGGAGATTCCGTGTCTTTCAAAAAACTGCCATGCGTACCATTTGAGCGGCGCGTAGGTCCCGAGAAAATATGTCATGTTCCACGATGCGCCAAGCTCGTCCGCCGGATCGGTCAGGTGTCCGTACAGTGCCGGATACGCCGCGAGCCCCTTGGCGTTGTCGCACCATTCCCGACCGCGCAGATGGCAGACGGCATTCTGCATCGCGACACGGACAATCTCCGCCTCGGACAGCTCCCGCGCGCCTGTTACGGTCACAACATTGAGAATCGGCAGCTCCCGGACGCCGAGCGTATCATACGCCATCGTTCCGGGCTGTCCCGTGACCGGCAGGGTGGCAAATGTCCTTGTCTCATTGTCGTATCCGGTGACAAGCCCCCATTCGCATACGCCGATGTCCCAGCTCACGGCAGGCACACCGCGGTCGATGCTTTCCCGGATCCGATCGATGGCAAACGCCTGTCTTTCCGCGGCAATGCTGTCCTGTCCCCAGAGCCGTTCCGTGTAGGTGACGTCCAGACCGGCGGCGGTGAGTGCGCGCTCCTGGAGGGAAAAATCCCAGATACTGGTCGCGCTCGGACAGAGATCCGGACTAACCCACATCCGAAACGCGAAGCCGGACGCGGCGATCACGTCATCGGCACGCTCGGCATATGGACCGGAGCGGAGCATAGCGCATAATGATTTCACAAAGGAAAAGAGATACCCGGTGGGATCGAATACGCCGACAAAGGATGCGTGACAGGTTTTCATAAAAATTGTCCTCCTGATTCTGTATTGTGGTATTCGTTATCGTTTTCCGCGCTGTACCGGATAACCGGAATGCAGATTTCTTCCGAAAACAGGCGGCTTTTTCCCGTGTAGCATTCCCATTCAAAATCCGATGCGCGCTGCCATTCGTCCTGTAAGGAAAACCACTCGCGGATGCTGTTCCAGGTGTGGTGGATACTGGCAACAAATTCCGTTTGCCCAGTGGGGACTGTCGTAAAACACGCATAGGTTCTTCCGCCGAGTACAATACGGATGGTGTCCGGCGGCGGTATTCCCATGTCCGTTTCCCGACTTAGATCAGCGTTTTCCTTATTATACCATAAATCGGCGCGGTTGTGTTGATTTTTTCTTGCGTTTTTTTCTCTGTGCGTCAAAAAAACACATCCGATAGGTCAAAAACCAATATACACGCAAAAATCGCACAAATCCATGGCACAATCTCACCGAATACACTTGCAATCTACCGAAGGATATGCTATACTGTAGCAAAATAGATCGGTTTGAGAGGAGAGACTCATGAATTTTGATCCCACCATCCTGCACAAAAAGCAAGCTGCCGAGATCCAGCCGAAATACCGCTATACCGGCGACAGTCCGTTCCCTTGGTATCAGGAGAAATGCCGTGACAGACTGTCCGCACGGCTCGGCATGGACACGTTCCGCCGCTGTGATCCGGTTTTCAAAATCACGGAGGACAAGCGGGAAAACGGGCGCCACCATATCCACTTCACGCTTCAGACCGAGGAAGGCTATTTCACGCACTGCGACATCCTGCTGCCGGAAAAACAGACCGGACCGCTGCCGCTGTGTGTGTGTCTGCAGGGCCATTCCACCGGCGCGCACATCTCGCTCGGCATCGCGAAATATCCGGGCGATGAGGAGAGCATCCATGGCGGCGACCGGGATTTTGCGGTACGCGCGGTAAAAGAAGGCTTTGGCGCACTCGCTGTCGAGCAGCGCGGCTTTGGACAGTGCGGCGGTACGGATAAGGGTCCGGCGTGCGAACGACCGTCCATGACAGCACTGCTTCTCGGCAGATGTACGATTGCGGAAAGAATTTGGGATGTAAGTCGGGTGCTGGATGCCGTGGAAGCACATTTTTCCGATGTTCTGACGCTTGACGGCTCTGTCTGCATGGGCAATTCCGGCGGAGGCACGGCTACCTATTATATTGCGTGCTTGGAGGATCGTTTTGCCGGGTATATGCCGTCCTGTGCGGTTTGTACCTATCGGGATTCCATCGTCGATCTCCACCACTGCGTCTGCAATTACGTGCCGGGTATCCTCCGCGATTTCGATATGGGGGATCTTGCCGCGATGATCGCTCCGCGTAAGCTCGTGGTGGTCTGCGGTAAGGACGACCCGATCTTCCCGCTTGCCGGGGTTCAGGAAACCTATGGGATCATCGAAAACGGCTATCACGCTGCCGGGGTGCCGGACAACTGCGCGCTGGTCATCGGGGACGGCGGACACCGGTTCTATGCCGACGATGCGTGGCCGGTGATGAAAAGGCTGCTTGCGCGGAAATAAAGGCCATCTCCACATAAAAATTGCTCCACCGATTCTTTTAGTAGACCGGTGGAGCGATTTTATATTTTCAGCTTACCGCAATGGATGGCGTCATTCGATCAGTCCGCTTTCCCGCAGGAGGAGCTCAATGTCGGTACCCTTGACCTTTTTGAGCGCGACCTTGATCATCTCTCTTTCGATGAGGGAAAGATCCTTCACCTCCGAGATCGGCTTCTTGTCGATGGCGTAATAGCAGGCACGCAACAGCTCACGCACGTCATATTTGCTGCCCCAGACCTCCGGCACGGCACGGTCAATGTCCAGAAGCGTGTAGACGGATTCCATACCGGTACGCATGGAGTATTCCGTTGTGAAGATGGTGTCGCGCGGCGTTTCTGCAAACTGACCGATGAACGCAAAGTTGACGGAGCCTTCCGGTACGACCTTCGGACGGTCGGCTTCCTTGCGCGGCTGGAAGAATGCGTTGATATACGGCATGAAGCACGTGGTGGTGTTGCAGGCATCCTTTGCCAGCGTATCGATTCTGTCGGTCGGTACGCCGATATGGTACAGCCATTCACGGCAGACCTCTTCACCGGTGCAATCCCGCATTGCCTTTTTTACATAATTGCCTTCAGTGTTGGTGTTGAGCGAATAGAGCCAGACCAGCACCAGATTCTTGTCCTGCGCCTTGAACTGCGGCTGACGGTTGATCGTCCAGGAGAGGTACCAGTTGTCGGTGCTGTCCTTGACGGTGACGATACCGCCGGTGGTCACCTTGCCGGAGCGGGGATCACGCTTGCAGATGTTCATAATATGCCGGATGATCTCCTCGTTGGAGGTGGCCACGGTAGCGCTCATCCAGTTGGTGGCGTCCACATCGGAGCAGAAGGCATCGGGGTTGCCGTACTCGCCGTGCTCTGCCTGCGCGGCAATGGCCTTCCACATATCCCAGGACTCGCCTGCGCCGTTCTTCACGCCGGACAGGTCGGGGGCATGGGTCTGGTCGCCATAGCAGGAGGTATCGGTGCAGCAGCCGTTGGTGATGAACACCAGATCGTCCTCGATGAGGTCGATGGTCTGCTCCCTGCCGTCCTTGACATACACGATCTGCCGGGCAACCTTCTTGCCGCCCTCGGTCTCGATGATGACATTCCTGACATCCATGCCATACTCGATGTGCACACCGTGCGACTCCAGATATTTCACCAGCGGCAGGATCATGCTTTCATACTGGTTATACTTGGTGAAGCGCAGGGCGCTGAAATCGGGCAGGCCGTCGATGTGATGGACATAGCGGCACAGATACCGTTTCATCTCCAGAGCACTGGACCAACGCTGGAAAGCGAACATGGTCTGCCAATACAGCCAGAAGTTTGTATTCCAGAAGGAATCGGGCAGAACATCGGATATCTTCTTGTCCTCCAGATCCTTTTCCGGGGTCATAAACAGCTTGGACAGGGCCATGGCGGAGTCCTTGTCCAGCTTGAACTGCTTATCCGTGTGGGCATCCTCACCGCGGTTCACGCTGGCGCGGCACAGAGAATAGTTGGGATCGTGCTTGTTGAGCCAATAATACTCATCCAGAACAGAGATGCCCGGCGTCTCGATGGACGGAACATCACGGAAGGTGTCCCACATGACCTCAAAATGGTTGTCCATCTCACGGCCGCCCCGCATAAAGAAGCCCTTGGTGATGTCCTTGCGGCCGTCGCAGCTGCCGCCTGCCAGGTCCAGCTTTTCAAATACATGGATGTGCTCGCCCTTCATCTGTCCGTCGCGGACCAGGTAGAAAGCGGCGGTCAGGCCGGCAAGGCCGGTGCCGATGATATAAGCCGATTTTTTGTCCACATCCTTGGGCTTTTCGGGATGGGCAAAGGATTCGTAAGTGCCAGCAGAGTAATACATAACAAAACCTCCTGTTATTTTTTTCTTTCGATGGTCTCATTATAGCGTTTCCCGTCCGGCTTACAATAAACAGAAAAAACTCCGTGATAAAAGTCTTATCACGGAGCCGCAAAGTGTAAAAATTATAATCAGATTCGCAAAAATGATAAAATCAGAATTGGAAACGGGAGAGCGCTGCTGACACAGAGCCTTTGATAAGCCTGGCAAGCCTGTCCACGATCTGCTGCGGGTCCTCCCGCATATCGTCTTTGATCCAGTCGAGCATCAGCCCGATAAAGATGTATGAATAGATCTGGGCGATGAATTGCTTGTCCTCGTCCCGGACCTTCATTTCGCCGACTTCTTCATTGATCACATCCAGCAAAAGCCGGTCTACCAGCGGCCGCAGATATTTTTCGACCTGTTCCCTGTGGACGCAGCGGTAAACATTCAGAATAAAGGGCTTGTTATCCTGTACCGCCTCGAAGATCTGCAAAAATCCCTGCTGCCACGTTTCATAAGTCTTTTTCTCATCCAGCGCTCTCTTGGCGTCTTCAAGGCAGGACCATTCTACAAGATCGTAAATATCCTTGAAATGGTAATAAAAGGTCATGCGGTTGATGCCGCAGTCCTCGGCAATGTCGTTGATGG
>USGH01000109.1 GCA_900554225.1 uncultured Eubacteriales bacterium
AGGAGCAGTACAAATTGACAAACACAACATCCAGCATTTCGATACTGCGCTCATCCCGCACGGTCTTTGCCTTATAGGTCAGATCAAAGGCAAGCGGGCGCATATTTTCGTAGGACCAGTATGCCATCGCTTCCGTCACAACGCCGGTCATTTCATCCACAGCGGTCGAGGGAATGCTGACATACGCCGTTGCCCACACGTTGACGGCGGAACGGTAGCCGCTCTGCGCTTCATCGTATTTTGCCACAGGGAGGATCAGATAATCGCTTTCCATGTCGCGCAGATGCACTGCGGCACTTTCCGTGATATGCGTCAAAAACAGCGCGCGATCTTCCTTGAAAGCGGATTTTACAAAATCGTTGCTTTCCGTGGAAATCGGATTGGTCGGTTCAAAAACCTTCTGCAGCTTTTCGCAGACATTCACCGTTCTCTCGTTCATGGCAGTCAGGGTCAGTGTGTTTCCATCGTCGGAAATGGTGCAAAGATCTACGGCGCAGCCCGGGATCAGATAGGTGGAGAAGCAGCCGATATTGCCAAACAGGTCATCCGCATACGACCATTGTCCGTCGCCGTTCAGATCCTGTGTAATGCCCTCCGACAGAGTCCCGACCAGATCCCATGTCCACGTACCGTTACGCACCTCTTCGACGAAATCGCAGTCGATAGTATATTTTTCCGCGAGATCCGTGTTGACAAACGTGCAGGCAGCAATCTGATACATGGTCGGCGTGATGTCGCCGGTGGTGATGTACATGGCATCATGGAACCGAAGGCTATCGTACATCAGTGTGCTCCACCACTTTTGATCGAGAGAAAGCTCCGGCAGGTCAAGCAGGTTGGCAAGGGAGCCGTCGAGTGCGAGAGACGAGAGATCCCCGCCCGCCGTACCGATCACCAGATTGTACGCATGATCTCCGGCAAGCACACTGGAACGCAGAACATCCGCGCCGCCCTCCGTCTTCTGTACATAATCGATCGTAAGCTTATAGCGATCCTCCAGCGTAACATCCCGCGTCCACAGCGTATCGTTGATCATCTCGCCGGTCTGTTCCTCCTGCGGGATATTGATGTGCATGGAAGCGTTCGGATTCGCGTCCAGAACGGTATACACGCTTCCGGAATAATCGTGTGCGCCCAACGCGTCCAGCCGATTCGGCTCTGTTGTTTCCTCCGTGTCCGCACTCGTCGTTTCCGTCGTCTCTGTCTGTGTCGTATTCCTGTCGCTTTCGGTATCTCCGGAGGTGCTGCCGCATGAGATGGTCGAGGCAAGGAGCATGGCGCAAAGAAGTATAGACAACGTATGTTTCATGGATTGGTTCATAATGATCACCCTATCTTTCAAAATAGGGAAAGGGCGTGGATCTTCCTGAAAAAGCACACCACAACAGTGACCGCCAAATACATTCCCACGCAACTTTTCCTATATCAAATTATAACTCTTTGATAATGCAATGTCAATGAATTTTTTATGAATTTTACGTATTGGATGAGTGAACCATTTCGGTAGATAACACAGGTGCATTTTTGGTCATTTTTGCAGCAGAGCAGTTTCTTCCTGCGGGGAACAGTTACGGGCAAAACTTTTTCGAAAACATCTGTATCCGAATGTAAAATCGCATATTCCTGCATATTTGCCTGATCTGCAATCATTTTTGCCGCGCAATTTGCAGGAGGCGGGCAGGTGTGATGCGAAACAAAAAAACCGCCGTGCTTCCGGAGTAGGAATCGCGGCGGTGTGCTTTGGTTGTGTGCGGGACGTTATCCATCCTCGCGTTCAAAATAATATTTCCGGTTGTGTGCGCAGATGCTTTCGAGTACGCCGAGGCACATATACATCGACAGCATGGACGAGCCGCCATAGGAGAAGAACGGCAGTGTGATCCCGACGACGGGCAGCATGGCAAGGCACATTCCGATGTTCTCCACCGTCTGTGCGATGAGCATCCCCGCCATCCCCATGCAGATGTATCCGGCGTAGTTCTTCCGGCAGTTCTTCGCGAGCAGAATGATCCGCCAGATGAGGAACGCCATCAGCACAATGTAGAGAAACGCGCCGAGAAAGCCGAATTTTTCCGCGTGGACGGCATAGAGAAAGTCCGATTGTCCTGCCGGCAAATAGAAATACCGGCTGCCGCCCGAGAAGCCTGCGCCGCGGAATCCGCCTGAGATGATGCACTCCCGGCTCTTGATCGGCTGGTATCCGATATACGTCGGATCCAGCTCCGGATTGAAGCCCGCTAAGATCCGCAGCCGCTGGTATTCGTCCATATGCTCCCAGAGGAACGGAAACGCGATCACCCCTGCCACGACCGCACCGGCAATGTACCAGAGCGAGATGCCGGAGCAGAACACCATTGCGGCAAAAATCGCGAGATAAACCAGTGCCATCCCGTCGTCTCCGGTGAGCATGACCAGTCCGACGATCAGTCCGCCATGGAGCGCGATCTGCAATACGGACAGCGGATGGTTGATCTTCCCACGCAGTCGGTCGAGATGGCGCGCCAGGCAGACGATGTACGTGATCTTGACAAATTCCGTCGGCTGGATGTACAGCGAGCCGACCACGTGGATCCAGTTTTCGTTGCCGTTTTCCCCGGTGCCGAACAGCTTGACAAACACGAGCAGTCCGATCGACGCGGCGAAAAACAGCCATTCCGCCTTGGTGATCAGCGCGTCGTAATCGATCATGGAGATCACCGCGACGCAGATGAGCCCGAGCAGCAGTGCAAACGATTGATTGCGCACAAAGGAGGTCCCGTACGCATCCGACGCGGCGAGCAGGGTGACAATGCTCATCACAGACATGGCAATCGCGCAAAAGAGCATCCACCCGTCGATGGAGGTAAGTTTTTCCCGGAAGCTCTGCGAAAATTCTTTCATTGGAAATATCCTATGGAAAAGCGCGCGGGAGAGGATGTACGCACCGCACTTCTCTCCCACGCAGTCTCTGATACAAAGTTATACCTTAATACGCAATACCCCAGTATACCATGTGCTTTGCCGGTTTTCCGCAGCAGACACAGGTATCCGCGATGTGCTCCTCTTCCAGCGGGATGCAGCGGGATCCAACGCCCGTTTCCGCCTTGACCCGATCCTCGCATTCCGGATCGCCGCACCACATTGCCTTGACAAAGCCGTCGCCCTGCTTGAGGGATTCGCGGATCTCGTCTAAGGTCGTGCAGGAGTACGTCCGTCTTTCGCGATTGGCGAGTGCCTTTTCGTACATACCATCGCGTACCGCCTGCAATTTTTCGGCAACGACTTCCTCGACATTTTCCAGCGGCACGATCTCTTTTTCCATGTTGTGGCGCGTCACCATCACGCACTGACCGGCGGCGATATCGCGCGGTCCAAGCTCGATACGGAGCGGCACACCCTTCATTTCGTATTCCGCAAACTTCCATCCGGGGCTGTTCTCGCTGTCGTCCAGCTTCACGCGGAATTTGCCCTTCAGTCTGTCGAGCAGTGCACGGTTTGCCTCCAGTACGCCCTCCTTGTGCTGTGCCGCTGGGATGATCACGACCTGGATCGGTGCCACAGCCGGCGGAAGTACGAGACCGTTGTCGTCGCCGTGCGTCATGATGATCCCGCCGATCATACGGGTCGTGACCCCCCACGAGGTCTGGAACGGATGCACGAGCTTGTTTTCGCGATCCGCATAGGTGATGTCGAACGCTTTTGCAAAGCCGTCGCCGAAATAGTGGCTCGTACCGGCCTGCAATGCCTTTCCGTCGTGCATCATGGCCTCGATGCAGTAGGTCGCTTGCGCGCCGGCAAACTTATCGCTTTCGGTTTTTCTGCCCTTTACCACCGGGCTTGCCAGATCGTTGGTATGGAAATCGGCATACACATTCAGCATACGCTCGGTCTCGGCGATCGCTTCCTCCGCGGTGGCGTGCATGGTATGTCCCTCCTGCCACAGAAATTCGCGGGAACGGAGGAACGGACGCGTCGTCTTTTCCCAGCGAACCACGGAGCACCACTGGTTATAGAGCTTCGGCAGATCGCGCCACGACCGGATGATATTCGCGTAATGCTCGCAGAACAGCGTTTCCGAGGTAGGACGCACGCACAGACGCTCCGGCAACAGCTCACTGCCGCCATGTGTGACCCACGCCACCTCCGGCGCGAAGCCCTCCACGTGTTCCTTTTCCTTATTCAGTAAGGATTCCGGGATGAACATCGGCATATAGACGTTCTCGTGGCCCAGCTCCTTGAATCTGCCGTCCAGGATCTTCTGGATATTCTCCCAGATCGCGTAGCCGTAGGGACGGATGATCATGCACCCCTTGACGCTCGAATAGTCAATGAGATCCGCTTTCCGGCAAATGTCCGTGTACCATTTGGCGAAGTCAACCTCCATCGAGGTAATGTCCTCAACCAGTTTTTTCTCGTTTTTCATCGTTTCTATACCCTTTCTGCGGCGCATTTTCCGCCGTTTGGTTCAATTGTATTGGCTTGGGGGCTTTATTCCACCCTGGTCAGGCGCGCGTAGGTTGCCATGAGCTTCTTTGTCCCGGCGGATTCAAACGCGATCTCATACAGCACGTCGGCTCCCATCGGCTTGACGGAGAGAACCGTTCCCTCGCCGAAGGTCTGGTGGCGCACTCTGTCTCCGGTCGCAAAGGAGGCACCCGGCTTCGCAGGTGCTTTTTTCTCCAGAGCAGATACCGGTTTTTTCGTTTCCTCCACAAAGTGGTTGACCGGCTTCAGTTTCGGCAGCCGCGGCATCCGTTGTCTCAATTCGCCGCTCTGGATCGGCTCGTCCACGATGTCCATGCACTCTTCCGGGATCTCCGCGATGAACCGGGACAGGGGATTTGCGCTCGTTCTGCCGTTCATCATCCGTTCGCGCACGTGGGTCACGATCAGCTGCTTCTTTGCCCGCGTGATCGCCACGTATGCCAGCCGCCGTTCCTCCTCGATCTCGTCGGGATTCATCAGCGTCTGGAAGCTCGGGAAGATGTTGTCCTCCATGCCGGGCAGGAATACCACCGGAAACTCCAGTCCCTTTGCGCTGTGGATCGTCATGAACACCACGGCGTCGGCCGTCTCGTCGTACTTGTCCACATCGGACACCAGCGCGATGTCTTCGAGAAAATCGACCAGTGTCGCTTCCGCGTTCGATTCCTCATACTGCCGTGCCGCGTTGACCAGTTCGTCGAGATTTGCCTTGCGTTCCTCGCGCTCGGACAGATCGGGCAGCTCGGCAAGCATTGCGGTGTAGCCGGACTTCTCGATCACCTGCTCAATGAGGGCAGATATCGACAGGGACGACGCAGCCTCCCGGAAGCCATCCATCATATAGACGAAATTCACCATTGCGTTTGCCGTGGACGCGGAGATGGCGTTGTACCGTTTGACGCTGCGGAGAAATTCCATCAGCGGACAGCCCTCGGCGTTCGCCAGAGACTGCGCGACCTGAACGGATTTGTCGCCGATGCCGCGTCGGGGCGTATTGATGATCCGGTGGAGCCTGAGATCGTCGTTCGGGTTGTAGATGAGTGCGAGGTAGGCGACGATGTCCTTGACCTCCATGCGCTCGAAGAATCGGGTTCCCCCCAGCATCCGATACGGGATCCCGGCCTTGGCGAAGGTCTGCTCGATACTGCGGGACTGCGAATTCATCCGGTACAGTACGGCGAAATCCTTGTATGTATTGCCCTTTGCCACCTTGTCGGAAACCGTTTCGGCAATATAGCGCGCTTCATCGTTCTGGTTGCCGAGGCAACGCACCGTGATCTTATCTCCATCCGCGCCGCTGGTCCAAAGGGTCTTGCCCAGTCTGCCGGAATTGTTTGCGATGACGTGGTTGGCGGCGTTCAGGATCGTCTTTGTGGAGCGGTAATTCTCCTCCAGCTTGATCACGCGCGTATCGTCGTAATTTTTGTCAAAGTTCAGGATATTCTCAATGACCGCTCCCCGGAATTTGTAGATGCTCTGGTCGTCGTCGCCCACCACCATGATGTTGCGATATTTACCGGAAAGGAGCAGGGTGAGGGTCAGCTGCGCATAGTTGGTATCCTGATACTCATCGACGGAGATATAGCGGTAGCGGTTCTGGAGCATTTCGCGCACATCCGCGCATTGGGTCAGAAGGCGGACCGTCTCCATGATGATGTCGTCAAAGTCGAGAAGGTTCTGCGCGTGCATCCGGGCAGAGTACAGTTCGTATATGGCGGCAATCTGCTTTTTCTTGACATCCACGCCTGCCTGCATCGAAAATTCCGGCGGTGCGATCAGTTTATCCTTCGCGCGGCTGATGGCGTTCATCACCGTTTTGACCGGCAGCGTCTTGTCATCGATGTTCAGCTGCTTCATGCACTGCGTGATCTGCTTTTTCACGTCGTCCATATCACAGATGGTGAAGTTGCGGTCGTAGCCGATCTGACTGCCGTATCGACGGAGAAACTGGAGGCAGATGGAGTGGAACGTTCCGGTCATCAGCTCCGCAGCCTCACGACTGTCCTCGCCGAAGATCTTTTTGATCCGCTCCTTGATCTCGCGCGCCGCTTTGTTTGTAAAGGTGATCGCCATAACGGACCATGCGGGCGGCGGATTCACGGCGAATTTTGTGAGGTATTCCCCCAGCTCCTCGCGGCTCATCGTCTCCGCTTTTTCCATCTCGGGCAGGAGTACGCCGGCGTTTTGCGGGACGACCGGATCGTGATACGCGTTGCCGTAGCGGGTCAGATATGCCAGACGGTTGACCAGCACTGTGGTTTTTCCGCTCCCGGCTCCGGCTAAAATGAGCAGCGGTCCGTTGATCTGGTAGACTGCCTCGCGCTGTTTTTCGTTGAGGTTCTGGAAATAAAGGTCGAATAGCTTTTTCTTTTGCTCGGTAAATCGTGTGGATATGTCAGGCATTTTTCTCTCGATTCTAAACGGACGGTCTCGCGGATCGGTCCGAAATTTGCTTTCCGGGTCGCCGCCGTTCCTGCGCTCTGGAATCCGACAACGGTGCACAAAACTGCCTTTTGGCTGAATCGTGCGGACACGCGCCTGATTTTCTCAAAAAGAACGGCATCATACATTATATAGAATAGTATACCATAGATCGCGGTGTTTTGCAAGAGAGTGCGGTCTTTTTTTTCAGGATATGCCGCACAAATCGCGTTATTGCGTCAAAAAACCTTTCTATGTGGTTTTCATGCCAAAGCAATCCGTATCCGGTATTTTCTGAGGCAGGAGTCCACAAAAAAAGCGTATGCCGGAGCAGTACGCTTTCGATGGATTTTCTTTTCAGACAATGTATTTGGTGATGTCCAATACGCCAAGGAGGAGCACCCACGTCAGACCGTAATACGCGACCACGGCGACCAGGTCGTTGATGGTGGTGATCAGCGGACCGGATGCGACTGCCGGATCGACACCCATTTTCTTGAACGCAAGCGGGATGGTGGTACCGGCAAGGCTGGAGATCCACATGGATACCAGCAGTGCCGCGCCGATACAGCCGGAGATCGCATAGGACACCCCCCAGCTTTGCCCCTTCAACAGATGGATATACAGTCCCACAAAGGCAAACGCCAGCGTTCCGATGAGCAGTCCGTTTGCGGCGCCGATCCTGCCTTCCTTCCAGACGAGCGTCCACTTCTGCTTCGCGGAGAGCTGCTCATCCATCAGCACACGGATCGTGACCGCCAGCGATTGGGTGCCAACGTTGCCCGCCATATCCAGTACGAGCGACTGGAAGCAGATCACAAGGGTCAGCTGCGCCACAACCTTTTCAAATAGTCCCACCACATGCGTCTGCTCCTAGGCTAGTGGTTGCTGCACCTTCTGGGTCGGGAGCCGCTTCTTCATGCTGACCCGGGTCGGTTCGTGCAGATCCTCCTCCGCGCTCAGACCGCCGAGCTTTGCGTAATCGTCCCCCATTGCGTCCTCGACCACGGATACGAAATCGGTCGCCATGATCACGCCGATGAGTC
>USGH01000110.1 GCA_900554225.1 uncultured Eubacteriales bacterium
CCGGACGGTATGGCGTCGGACATCACCTGCGTCAATGTATTCAACAGACAGACCGAATCCTTCTCCTTCAAGGAAGGACTGGTCATGACGAACATCTTACTCGCGGACGAAATCAACCGTGCCTCTCCGAAAACCCAGTCCGCACTGCTGGAAGCGATGGAGGAGGCGAAGGTGACGGTGGATGGCGTGACCTATCCGGTGCCGGAGCCGTTTTTTGTGATCGCGACGCAGAACCCGACCGGGTATGTCGGCACGTATCCCTTACCGGAGGCACAGCTGGACCGGTTTGCGATCCGGCTGTCGATGGGGTATCCGACCGTGGAGGAGGAGATCCGCATTCTCTCCGACCGACAGAAGGTCAATCCGCTCGAAAAGGTCCGTGCTGTCACCGACATCCAGACGATCCGTACCCTGCGCGCCATGGTCCAGAATGTGACGGTCACACCGGAGATCGCCCGGTACATCGTGGAGCTGGTACGTGCGTCTCTGCTCATCATGAAGCTGGCACAGGCATATGCATTCCTGAGGGAACGGGATTACGTCAAGCCGGAGGACGTGGCATTCGTATTCACCCCGGGTATTGCGCACCGTGTCGTCCTCAGCCAGGAAGCGAGATTGAACCGCGAGAGCGCACAGACCATCCTCGGTGAGATTCTGCACCAGGTGGAGGTGCCGTACCAGAGCGGGCGATAAGCATTCCTACTTTATTATATAGAAAGGAACACCATGGACGATTATACGACCTATCCTGCCCTCCGGTTCGGAAAGGGAGCGATCTTTTATGCCGGACTTCTCCTGTTTGCGCTCGTTTTCACACAGGCACTCCGTTCTCCGGCATCGGCACTTTTGTTCTGGTTCCTGATCCTGTATCCGATTCTGGCACTTTTGTTTGTTTTACTTGGCAAACCGGGGATCCAGGTCTATATGGACGATGAGATCACGCGCGCCGAGAAGATGAGCCCGGTCACATACGAGATTCGCATCGTCAACGCATTGCCGCTTTGTTACCCATTTCTGGAGGCGGTACTGTGGCTGCCTCGCGCGGACGGTGTGCGGTGTGCCAGACAAAACGTGCGGCTTTCCCTGATTCCGTTCGGCAGCTACAGCCTGCGCAGAGAAACGGTATTCCGGTATCGCGGCACCTATCGGATCGGAACACAGTGCCTGTACGTGAGCGATTTTTTACAGCTGTTTACCGTCCGTTGCGATGTAGACATCTATAACAACGTGTTGGTGTATCCCCGTCGGCTGACAATGGAGCGTGTGACGAAAACCTCCGCGACCGACATCCCGAATGACAACGCCACAGTGGTGTTCAGCACGGAAAAGGCAGAGATCGGCAATATCCGGGAATATATCCCCGGCGATACACTGAAAAGCATCCACTGGAAGCTCTCGTCGAAGCTGCAGGAAAACCTGATGGTCAAGGAGTTCAATACGAACACGTCCCGGAATGTGTACGTGCTGGTGGATTTCTCCGCTCCTATCCCGCCGGAAACCTTTGAAGATCCCGAAGAGATCAAAAAACGCGAAAAAGAGCAGAAGAAGGCGGAAAAAGCGGCAAAGCGAAAGAAACGGCACGTGCGGCTCCGGAAGAATCTCAGGGGAGAGGCGATGGAGCAGGTGAAAACGGTGCGGCGGAAGAAACGGATGCGCCGCGGTATGTCCGATATTGGCGCGGCAGACGCATCCGCAATAGACGACTGGATCGCCGAAACCGCGGAACCCGGCTTTTTCGCGAAACTGAAAGCAAGATTTGCAAGAAGATCGTCAAAACCAGCGGAAGAAGCGGAGAATGCCGCGGCAGAAGCGACGGAAGAGGCAGAGGCGGTGCCGGAAACGCGTGCGCATACCATTTCCGCCGAGGATGCTGCATCTCTTGCGATCGGCGGCAAAATCCGGGCGGACGCGTTGTCCGATATGGAAGAATACTGTGCGGACGGTGTGGTTGAAATCGCGCTTGCCGTGATCCAGAATGAGCTGCGGCAGGGCAATACAGTCACAATGGTTTGGAACGACATACGCGTGGAGGAAGGGGTTTGCACGGCACAGCTCACCTGTCCGGAGGATCTCACAGAGGTGTTTGACCGGTTTGCCACAACGCCCCCCTGTGACGCGACAAGGTCGATCCGGGAGCTGTTCTCCATGATCCGGGAGCCAATGAACATCACACTGCGCATCTGTACCTCCCACCTTGATCCGCTCTCGCTCGGCGAATACTGCATGATCCCCAGTCTCTACGGCGGCGCGGGAAACAACTGTGTGGCAGAGATCTGTCTGTTCAGTCCGGAGGAGCGGTATGAAAAACCGTCCCTGCGGCGGGAATACGTTGAAATGAGCCGGATCACGCTGGCAAAGGAAGGCGTGGATCTGATTGAACTGACGGTACACGATGGCGGGACAGAGAATGCCGCTGTGGAGGAGAAAGGAAATACGGCGACGGAGGAGGAGGTACGCGTATGAATAAAAATACAGTGAAAACGCATATAAAAAACCTTCTTGCGCGATTGTCTGACCGAAACAAGCAGCCCGACGCGGACGATGCGATTGCGGCACGGATCCGCGCTGCCGAAAAATACCGTCGGCGTGCCGAAAAAACGCAGGCGACAGAAGCTGCGTCTCCGGTTTCTCAGATGACCGGCTGGCGGTATCCGGTTGGCTGGATCCTCCGTTTTCTCGTGATGCTGTGCGGTGTGTACGGTATGGCACTGTTCTGGAACGATGCGGTGCGTATCGCGGTGCTGAGCGGCAAGCGGACGGTATCCGCCTTCACCCTTCCGGCGGGCTTTTTCCTCACGTGGAGTATCGTTGCCTGCGCCGTGATCTCCATAGCGGCTCTCACAAAATGGACGCGCCTTGCAGTGCCTGTCGTGAGTGCCGGGGCAGGACTTCTATACCTGTTTGCCGCCACCGGAGAGCATCCGCTTCTTGTGATCACGAACGCGCTTTTGTCCCTGTGGAACTGTGTCCTTATCAATCTGGCGGAGATCGGCTATACGACGTATGTGCGATATATGTACACGGGCGTGCTCTTGTCCGCCATGGATCCGAATACGCTTTTGACCATCGGCGCGGCATTTGTCACCCTGCTTTACGGAATCCTCCTGTGCCTGACCATCGTTCGCCGCAGTCATCCGATCCCGCTGGCGTTTCTCCTCGCGGTTGTGATGATTCCTGTATTTTTATTCAATATCACGGTCACGAATACCGGCGTCATGCTTGTCTTTGTGTTCATCTGCGCGGCGATCACGCTTTGCGTCTACGATCTTCGGTTTGATGGCAGACGGGAAGCGCGTATGGCAAAAAAAGCAGCGGCTCACATCCGGAAAACGGAGAGAAAAGCAGCGAAACAGGAGAAAAAAGACGCGGCACTCGCCTTACAGCAATCCGCGGAAAATGCCTGGCGCACCGTTATGGCAAATACCGGCAATAAAAAAGCGGCATATGCGGCGCGAAAACGGATCCTTGCGGCAGCAAAGCAGAAACAGGCAGCGGAAAAACAGCATAAGCTGGAGGAAGCCAAACGGCTGAAACGGGAGAAAAAGGAAAATCGGATCGCAGAGAAGAAACGCGTATCCGCCGAAAAAGCCGCCCGGAAAGCCGCGGAACAAGCCGGCAGAAACGCCATGAAGATCGGGAGCTCTGCTGCGAACCGGGCACAAAAAGCTGCGGAAAGAGCGGCGGCACGGCAAAAACGCCAATCCATCCGCCAGGAGAAATCGGCGGCACGCCGGGAGCGATATACCGCTGCGCGTATGCGCCGTGAAACGGAAAACAAGCGGGCTGCGGTCGGCGGATTTGCGGGCGGCATGGCACTGCTCATTGCCTTATGCGCCATCTGGCTGCCTTATTCCACGGTGCAGAAAAATTTCCCGATTGTCGATCTCATCAACAACAGGATGCAGATTGCCCGGATGTATGTGACCGCGTATCTCATGGGGGACGACGTG
Organism: uncultured Eubacteriales bacterium; assembly: GCA_900554225.1. Taxonomy (GTDB): domain Bacteria; phylum Bacillota; class Clostridia; order Oscillospirales; family CAG-272; genus UMGS1696. The sequence continues at coordinate 3,951 of USGH01000110.1, forward strand.
GATCTGAATTCCCTGTCTCTCTACGGCGGTGTGGCAGATCTGAATCCCCGCACAGTGGATTTCGACACGCCGCAATATACCGGCAAGCGGATCTTCACCCTCGATGCCGGATATGCCGCCCCGGTCTATATGCGCAGCTGGATCGGCACGAATTACGATACCGCGACCGATACATGGCTTTCCGCGACACCGGATGAGGTCGTCGCGTATCGGGAACGGTTCGGCTCTGCATATACACCGGATCACATTACATACTTTTTCAATAAATTCGTCTATCCGAAATCTGTGGATATTACGCGCTTTGACCAGTATCGGAACCTTGACGATTATGGATTCCGCGTGTTCCAGGTCAACGTGAAGCGGGATTCCGGAACCAGTAAGCTTCTATTCGTCCCGGCTTTCATGAATTCGGGGCTTGGACTGATGCGCTACGGCTCCATCGATCCGGTGGGGAAAAAGTATTCCGCGTATTACGACGGGATCTATTCCTCCCGCTTCTTTGGAGAAGAGTCCTCTTATTCCACCTCGTCCTTTGTCACCACAATGAAGTCTGCCGCACTGGCTGAAAATTATGAGAAATCGATCCTCTATTACAACACCGCGCTGTCCTACATGGAGCTGATCGACCTGCTGGAGGAGTCGGCAGAGCAGGGCGTGTATACCCTCACGGAGGACAATTTTGTCAAGCTCACATCCGGCGGCGTGAAGCTCGAGACCGACGCGTTCGGCAGAGTGATCGACAGTGCCACGGAGGAAACACGCTATTCGATCGACAACGAGGCGATTGCGGCACAGTTTGAAGCGGACATGACCGCAATCGGCTACAAGTGGGACGGCGAATTCCTGGTGCGGCGGTATTTTGCCATGGATGCCGGGGAACGAGCGCAGATCAAACGGAGTTGTGAGACGGAGCAGCTCTACCGGGAGTACGTGAACGAGACCTATACCACCCCATTCGACAGTGCGGCGGTACGGGAGATTGCGGATACACTGCTTGCCGAAAACGGGATCACAAATCTCGATCTGGAGGAATCGACCCGCGCCCTGCGTCCGAATACGTGGGAGAGTCCGTTTGTCAATCCAGCAGGCGAGGTGGTGCCGCGTCATACCATGGTGCTGTCCGTGATCGACTATCTGCGCGAAAACTACACATACACCTTAGAGCCGGAGGTGCCGACGGAAGAAGTCCTCGACGCGGCGGGCAATCCGGTACTGGATGAAAACGGAGAGCCCATCACGCAGTCGGCGATCGTTTCGGAGAACAATCTGGACGCGTTTCTCACCGAGGTGAAGGAGGGCTATTGCGTGCATTTTGCGACGGCTGCGGTAGGCATTCTGCGGGAGATGGGCTTTGCTGTCCGGTATGACGAAGGATACATCGCCTCGCGTTGGAATCGAACCTATGCCGCCGATGCCGTAGCGCGATACCGCACGAGTGTCCGCGATTACGATGCCCATGCCTGGATCGAGGTATATTATCCGTGCATCGGCTGGGTTCAGTATGAGACGACACCATCCTTCTGCGAGGCGATCTACGATGCGGATGCGGAGGAGGGAGAGGTGGTCTCGTCCGGCTCCTCGTATTATAAACCCGCAGGCGAGAACAGCCAGATCGATACGACGGAGACCGATGACGAAACGGACACGGTGGATCAAAAGGACCGCGCGATCCTTACGGTTTGTCTGGTGCTCGTCGTCTGCGCGATCCTCTATGGGATCGTAGCCGTGATTCTGCGCATCCGGGCGGGAAAACGGGCGCAAAAACGTGCGGAGCTTGTCCGACAGAGCGCGGATCGTACAGCGTTCCTCACCGGTCAGACCGATGTCCACGCCGTTGCCCGCAAGCTGACGGATCACATCTTTGCCGTATACCGCGCGCTTGGCTGTCCGCATGAACCCGGAGAGCTGCCCGTTGATTACGCCCGTCGATTGCAGGATACCTTCGGGGAATTGTCCGCCGTCGCCGTTTCGGATGTGGTGGAGATCATCGAAAAGGAAGAATTCGGCGGCACGCTCACCCCAGCGGAATTTGCATCGCTCGGTCAGTACGCGGAGGAGATGGACAAGGCCGTATACGCCGGAGCCAATCTTCTGGAAAAGATCCGTTTGCGCTATATTTTGGCACTTGTATAACGGTGATCTGACAGCCGCATAAAGAGAACCGGAGAAGTGGGAAAACCGCAGAACCGGTTCTTTTTCGTGGTATCGATGCGCCACATGCAATTCTCCCGGAAATGTGCTATAATTCTTGTAATACGATTCATTCTGACGCACCGTTTGTGTACTGCACGATCCGGTGACACAGCTCGGAGGTTGCCCCATTGAATACTCCCTATCAAATACCTGCCGCGGATCTTGCCTATCTGGGGGATGCCGTATACGAAATCGCGGTGCGCACCCATCTGGTCCGATGCGGCGTAAAGACCCCCAGTGTCGCGTCTCTTGCGTATGTCAAGGCGACGGCACAGAGCGCGGCAATGGAGAAAATTTTACCGTATCTGCATGAAGCGGAGGCGGATGTATATCGGCGCGGACGGAACTGTATCCACAATACCACGCCGAAAAGCTGCACCCCCTCGGAATACCGCCGCGCGACCGGATTGGAGGCTCTGCTCGGTTATCTCTGGCTGATGGGGGACACAGACCGGATCCACACGCTGCTCCGGATCGGGATCGGAATTGATGCGGCTCCCGTGGATGAGAAACAGGAGCAGCCGGAACCACCATCCGAAACGGGGAATGAGAGACGGGAGGAATAACCGCTATGGAGATCTATCTTGACTTTCCGAAAAACGGCGAGACGCTTTCGTTTCTGACCGATATTCAGCGGGAATATATCGCGGCGGAAGAAGAACGCGCCGGAGCGATCGGCGGGGAGATCGATTATCTGCATCTTTTCCGCACCGATACGGATCAATCGCAGCCGGAGGAGCGTTTCTGCCGTTTTCACGCGCCGGACAGTTCGTTCTCGGTTCTATTCACGCCGGAGGGATATGCGCCGGTTCTCGTACCTGCTTCGGGGAACACAGTGCGCATCCCGTATTTGCCGACCGGAGTCCGTGTGGACTGGCAGGTTTTCGCGGATGAGGAGGAGGGATGCTCGGATGTCGGGTATTTCTATACCGCTGCGGAGCCTGTGCGTTTTATCCGGGTGCCGGGGATCACCAATGTACGCGACTGCGGCATCTGGCAAACGGGAGACTGTGGTCGGATGCGGCAGGGAATGGTGTTTCGCGGCTCGGAGTGGGACGCCCACTGTCACCTCACTCCGGAGGGAAGGCGGATCCTCATCGAAGAAACCCACCTGAGAACGGAACTCGATATGCGCGGCGAATCGAAGGCGGATGAACCGGGGGTACTGGAGGACGACGGTGTACAGCGGATCCGGATCCCGCTCGTGCCGTATGACGAGATTTTTACACCCGATGCGATGGAGGCATACGGCGCGTATTTTCAGCTGTTCAGCGAACCGGGACTCTATCCGTGCTATCTTCACTGTTGGGGCGGCGCGGATCGGACAGGTACGCTTGTGTATCTATTGCAGACCTTCCTCGGTGTATCCCGTGCGGATGCGGTACTCGATTATGAGTTGACAACGCTGTCCGTCTGGGGTGTGCGGTACCGACGCTTTACGCCGTTTGCCGATATGGAAAAGCATCTGCGTGATTGGTATGGCACGGACGGTGCGGATATGCAGACTTGTGTTTAGAGATATCTCCTGGACTGCGGCGTATACGATCGGGTGCTTGCATTGGTACGGGCGATCCTGACGGAAAAACGGTGAGTACGCCATCCGTACAGGCGTATATCACAGATACAGTATACAATGGAAAGGTGGACAAAACGGTGAAGCATATTGCGATCATTGGCTATGGTGTCGTCGGCGGCGGCATTACGGCGTTTCGAGCCCAGAAGGGCACAGAGGGGGAGAAGCGGGTGGCGGAGCGGTGCGGCGTAAAAAATTTGGTG
>USGH01000111.1 GCA_900554225.1 uncultured Eubacteriales bacterium
GTGGAGATCATTGTCAGTGCCACGAGCGATATGCCGAACGAACGGGAAAAGAGTACGCCCGTATAGGTTTTCTTGTAGATCAGGTAGATGAACAGTCCAAGCGCACACGCCAGCGCAAGGGAGATTACGGTATCCACTACGCTGAAGGTTGCGCTGCGTTCCAGAAAATTCGCTTTGAAAATGTCCTTGAAGTGCATGTTAGTCTCCTCTATGTACGTCATTCCATGGGGTTTGGATGTCTTATCAGCCAAATCGTCTGCATACAGCGTATTTCGAGAGCGAAAAACGGCATACATCCAGCGGGCTGAGCGTCAGTCGCACCAGTTCCGGCAGATATGCGTCAAATTTGACCTCCAGAACGTGCTCCGTATTTGCCGGGACGAGGATCGGTTTGCCGAACAATGCGGTATCGTATACCCCCGAGCGAATATTCTTGTCTATCGTGATGCGCACGTTGCCAGGCTCGTACACGAACGCGCTCCGATCGTACTCCACGAGGGTTTTGCCGCGCATACCGTTCTTCTCCATCGCATGATACAGAGACTGCCGCACCGCGTCGCCCTCCTGCAAAAAACATATGTCGCCGGAGAGGAGCCGGTCGCATTCCGCGCGCGTGAGGACGGACTGCTCCTTTTTCGTGAGCGCGCCGCATTTGTGTTTTTTCTCCAATACGATGTAACGATCGCTCCCGTTGTAGATCCGAATGCGAAATTTGCTGCGCGGATCCACACCGTCCAGCTTTTCCCACAGTGCCCGATCGTGCCAATCGTCAAAATAGAGACTGCGGATCGCATACCCGCCTGTCACGGGATCGGCGTGCGGATCACATGGAAATACCTGTCGGAGCCTTCTTTCCAGCCAGACGGTATCCGCGCCGGACAAAGGAAACTTATATTCGTGCCGGGGTTTCGGGGATTCCATAGTTTCTCCTTTTTCTGCTGCCTTTATTGTAAACTACCAATGTGAAAACAATATGAACACGCAGTGATTGATTCTTTAATTGTTACCAAAAAATCACTTTTCGCGGAAAATCTCTTGCATCCGGTCGCCGGTTATGATACAATACGGGTATACAAAAGTTTTTCGGGAAAGGACCGGTATCACAAGCATGGTATCGGGACAATAACAGTTTATGAAACTCGGTATTATCGGTTTACCAAATGTAGGAAAAAGCACCCTTTTCAACGCACTTACCGGTGCGGGTGCGCCCAGTGCGAATTATCCCTTCTGCACCATCGATCCGAACGTCGGCGTGGTACAGGTGCCGGATGCGCGGCTTGACAAGCTTGCCGAAATGTACCATCCGCAGCTGTATACGCCCGCTGTCGTCGAATTTGTCGATATTGCGGGACTGGTCAAGGGAGCCTCCAAGGGAGAGGGACTCGGCAACAAATTCCTCTCGCACATCCGCGATGTAGACGCTGTGGTACACGTGCTGCGCTGCTTTGAGGACAGCGATATCATCCATGTGGACGGTTCGGTGGATCCCATCCGGGACCTTGACACCATCAATATGGAGCTGATCTACGCCGATATTGAAACCCTGGAGCGGCGGATCGACAAGACCCAGAAGCTTGCAAAATCCGACAAATCCCTACTTGCACAGATCACTCTCATTGAGAGAGTATTGTCCGCCCTCAATGAGGGGATCACGGCGCGCTCCTTAGACTATACAGACGACGAACGGGAAATCATGGCGGATGCCGCCCTGCTCACAATGAAGCCGGTCATCTATGTCGCAAACGTCAGTGAAGAGGAAGCGGCAGGTGTATCGCCGGACAATGTGTATTACCAGAAGCTGAAGGAAGCGGCCGATCGCGAGGGAGCCGAGGTCATGTGCGGGGATCGAAGCAGAGATCTCGGAGCTGGAGCCGGAGGAAAAGGCGATGTTCCTTGAGGAGATGGGAATCACGGAGAGCGGACTCGACCGGCTCATCAAGGCAAGCTATTCCCTGCTTGGATACATCAGCTATCTGACCGCCGGTCCGAAGGAGGTACGTGCATGGACGATCGTCCGCGGCACCAAAGCACCCCAGGCAGCCGGTAAGATCCACTCCGATTTTGAACGCGGCTTCATCCGCGCCGAGATTGTATCCTATGACGATCTCAACGCCTGCGGATCCATGAACGCCGCCAAGGAGAAGGGACTGGTACGCAGCGAGGGCAAGGATTACGTGATCGCGGACGGCGACGTGGTGCTGTTCCGGTTCAATGTATAATAAAATATAATAGGGATACAGAAAGACGCGTTTCCATCGGGGGCGCGTTTTTTCGTCCCCTTCATTTGGGAAGGATGTATTCCTATCCTGCCCCGTGCGGTCTGCTGCAAGGAAAGCACATCCCAGGGAGACAGCTCTTTTCCACTTTTCCATTTTCCGTGGCGCATGGATCGTCGCTTTGGATATGCAGGCACTACTGGCGGGGTCCGTTTTCGTGGAAGTACTCGCTGCGTAAAATCGAACAGATGCCGATGGAGACGTAGTGTCCCTTGACATGCATGGATTCACGGTTGGTGCCCTCGTAGCGCATTCCGACCTTTTCCATCACGCGGCGGCTCCGGATGTTTCCCTCCATGTAGCGCGCCTCGATCCGATTCAGCCGCAGATCCACAAAACCGAACCGCAATACTGCCGCGACCGCTTCCGGTGCCAGTCCATATCCCCAATACGCGGGATTGAGGACGTATCCGATCTCGGCGGAATTGGCTTCCGTATTGAATGCCGTAAAGCCGCAGGTTCCGACCATCTTGTTCTGACTGCGGACGACAATCGCCCAATCGTAAAAGTCTCCGGCACGGTACCGGGACTGAATATACTGCAAATATTTATAAGTATACGCTTCGCTGTCGTGCGGACGCCACAGAAGATACTGCGTCACCCGTTCCTGACTGGCGTATTCGTACATATCACGATAATCCGTCTTGAGCATTTTTCGCAGTACGAGACGGCGTGTCTGAAGCTGTGGCGGATCGCGGAAGGTCCGCTGCAGTTCCTCTCGATTCATCATGTTTCACCAGCACTTCTCTGATCAAGGTGTTCTATCTTTTATTATACCGCCGCCACGCGGAAATTGCAATAGATTTCGGTAAAAATATAGGAAGCGATTTGTGTAGTTTGCAATGCACCGTGTTTCTTCTCCGCCGCTTTTGACAGTTTTTTCGCGTTCCCACGATCTTTTTTCGATAAGTTTACAAAAGAATGTGGAATTTTGTCCGATCCCGTGCTACAATAACGCGTATGATCTATTGCCCCTGCGCATAGAGTGGACTACCATCCCACGATAACGGAGGTTTTTCATGCTCTATTCGCAATCGCCCTCTGCCGGGGACAATGCCGTCGCACGGATAACGCGCCGCTTTATTGGCTGTTTTCTGTTGTGGCTGCTCTGTGCCGTACTCACATATTGTACCGCCGCATTTTTTGTGCCGGGATCGCCGGATATTGTCTATCGTCTGTCCACCTGTCAGACGCCGCGGAACCCGTTGGAATTGGCGCGCCTGGTCACCGGTTGGACCGCAGGACTTGCCGGACAGCTTTTCTTTGTGTTTCTCGGTACGACGAGCCATTTTCCGTTGCTATGGAACGGTGCAGTCGCCGTTTGGCGCGGTGGCATGATGGGCTGTCTGCTCTGGCTGTTTACCCACGCATCCGTATCGTTGGGCAACGCAGCGGGCGGCACTCTGTTTTTGAGCGTCTACTTTGCCCTCTCGGTGCTGCTTTTGTTTTACGGCGCACTCGAAAGACGGTCCTCCCTGCTTTGCCGCCTGCCCGGATTTCTGCTCGTATCCGGCATAGCATTCTGTCTGTACGCAGCACCGCTGTTCTCCGCCGTGATCTTTTTATAAGCCATATATGCGCGACCGGCAGACGGCACCTGCACCGCAAATGACGCCATATCCTGAAAACCCGGATATATCCTTTATATGATTGGAGAAAATTATGCCGCATCTCGACAACAACGATAACGAACGCCACTCTCTGGACGAATTGGAAGCGGCGGAGCAGGAGGAGCTTGCCAAGGAACGAAAGGCGAAAGCAAAGATTTTCAATCCGTTCTCACGTACCTATTCCGACAGCGACGGCGTATCCAAGGACGAAAAGCAGATCTGGGAAAATCCGAATCTGATGAATTTCTTCAAGCTGCTCGGTCGGAAGCTAAACCAGATCCTGTCGGTGAACCTGATGATGGTATTTGGCAACTTCCCGCTCTTTTTCGCGCTGTTTGCCATGAGCGGATACGCTTCGATTCACTCGACCGCACCCAGCTATGCCGTATTTCCGCCGTTATACGGTGCAATGCGGTTTGATCCCTCTCCGGCAACCTCCTCGCTATTCTCCATTTTCGGCAGGCAGTCGGAGATCACGGTACTGACGACCACGGATTACGTGTTCTTTGCCCTGACCGCACTGATCCTTTTCACGTTCGGCATCACCCGCGTCGGCACCACGTACATTCTCCGGAATCTGTTCCGCGGAGAGGGTGTGTTCCTGTGGCACGATTTCTGGCACGCGATCAAACGGAATCTGCGGCAGGCGATCGTCTATGGCATCATCGATGTGGTGATCATCGTACTGCTGGCATATGACATTTTCTTCTTCCATCTCAATTATTCCCTGAGCATGGTGATGTCCACGATGTTCTTCATGAGCTTATTCTTAGCGTTGCTTTACTTCTTCATGCGCACCTATATCTATCTCATGATCGTGACCGTGGATCTGAGCCTGTACAAGCTCTTCAAAAACGCTCTCGCCCTGTCCATCGTCGGGATCAAGCGGAATCTCATGGCATTTTTAGGGGTACTGCTGGTCGCGGGAGTGGAATATCTACTGCTCTACATCTACTTCCCGCTTGGTGTGATCCTGCCGTTTGTGATCCTGTTCTCGCTGTGCGCCATGATGGGGATCTATGCGGCATATCCGGTTATCCTGAAGCACGTGATCCGGGAGGATTAACCTTCCAATGTATAAAAAAGCGTATCGTCGGCTGTCTGTCGGATACGCTTTTTTCTGTTCCGCCGTTTTTCAACGGTATCCGGTGCTTTTCACGATGGGGATCCCATTCATGCGCTGGCAAGCAGCTCGGACACGGTAACAAATCGATAGCCGCGGGAAATCAGTTCCGGGAGGATCCGGCGCAGTGCGTCCGGTGTAGGAGAATCTCCGCCGCCGATATAGTCATGGAAGAGGATGATGTCCCCGCTCTTCACCTGATTGAGAACGGTGTCCACGATCGTTTTCCGCGGCGTATGTGCCCAGTCTCTCGTATCGATGGACCATAGGATCACGGTATAGTCGAGCATTTCCGCAGCATGACAGACCGGATCGCCGTACAGGCCTCCGGGCGGTCTGAGAAGGTGGCAACGGTATTCCGCATTTTCATACACGGCGTTCTCCATATCCAAAAATTCCGACAGCACCGTATTGTAGCCGCTTTTCCGGAGATTGGCGTGACTATAGGTGTGATTGCCGATCTCGTGACCCGCCGCAAGCTCTTTGCGTACCAGCTCCGGATACCATTCGGCATTCTCTCCGACCACAAAAAACGTCGCGCGCACCCCATATTCCGCAAGGATCTCCAGGATCTCCGGCGTGTAAACCGGATGCGGTCCGTCGTCGAAGGTAATGGCGATCTTTTTGCTCTCGTTCGGATGCCATGAAAACAGCACCTCATCCCCCGCGGCAATTGTCATCGGTATGAATAAAAAGGTCAATAGGGCGGACAGGATGCACCGCATATTTTTACGCATTCCCACACGCTCCTGCATCGTTTGCCGGATCCGATGCGCCGGTCAGCTCATCCAGGGTGCCAAACCGGAAGCCCTTTTCCACAAGTGCGTCGATCAGGTCGGAGAGAATCGCGGCATTTGTTGCGGAGGTCGGATGCAGCAGGAGCACCTCGCCGTTGTGCAGTCCCGTGAGCAGCTTATCGAGAGCCTTTGCCGGATCCATCTGCCGCTCGTTGTCCCAGTCCGCATAGGCATAGCTCCAGAAAATCGTTTTGTACCCCAATTCCTCTGCCCAGCGCAGATTGTCCTCGTTTGTCTTTCCCTCCGGCGGTCTGTAATACGGTGCCAGCTTTTCACCCGTCTTCTCCGTGTAGATCTTCTCCATGGCGGACAGTTCCGCGGCAAATCCCGCTTTATCCATCCTTGTCATATCGTGATGGCGTGCGGTGTGGTTGCACACGAGATGCTTCTCCGCTACCATTCTGCGTACCAGCTCCGTATTCGCCGTCACCAGATTTTCGAGAATGAAAAACGCAGCGGGGACGTTCTTCTCTTTCAACACATCGAGGATCCGCGCCACATTGCCGTTTTCGTAGCCTGCGTCAAAGGTCAGATAGATCACGCGTTCTCCTTCCGTCATGGAGGTATGCGTTTTGTCGATGCAGTAGCCGCCGTATTTTTCAATATACTGCATCTCCGCGGGGATCGGTGGTTGTACCCCGTCGGTGCGATGGGGATAATACCACCCCTGTGCGCCGGTCGGTGCATATTTTCCGCGTCGCGGGGTAAAATTCTCCTCCATCACGCGTTCCTCTCGCCCTTTCTGCAATGGGATCGCTGCCACGCTCTGTACAGACACGGTGATTCCCAAACAAAGCGGCAGGGCGATCCATTTTTTTACTCGGAACATTATTTTTCCTCCCCTTTCCAAAGAGACTGGGATTCTCACGAGAGACTGGGATTCTCACGCAGTCTATCCCGCAAAGAGATTCCCGGATGAACACTCGTCCGTCTCATAGTATATACCACACACAGAAATATACACTTTGAAAATGCTGCACACAGAGGAGAATTTCCGCTTCTATATGCGCAACACGGTGGATAAACGCCCCAGATTCGCCGAGATTTTCTGTTTTGCGTGCATATTTATAAATCCTGCGTGTATTTTTATTCTACTTTGTGTACTTTGTCTATTGCATTTTTTCTCGCTTCGGAGTATAATAATGCCATCAGATATAAAGTTCACCCGACAAAAGCGGGCGAGGAAAAGAGGAGCAGATATTATGAAAAAGGATATTAAAAAAATCGTTCTGGCGTATTCCGGCGGATTGGACACATCGATTATCATTCCGTGGCTGAAGGAAAATTATCCGGGATGTGAGGTCATCGCGGTATCCGGCAATGTCGGTCAGGCGGATGAGCTGGACGGTCTGGAAGAAAAGGCACTGAAAACCGGCGCATCCAAGCTGTATGTAGAGGATTTGCGCGCATCGTTCATCACCGATTTCATCTATCCGACCATGCAGGCAGACGCGAAATACGAAAACCAGTATCTGCTCGGCACCTCGTTCGCACGTCCCATCATCGCCAAGCGGATCGTGGAGATCGCCAAGGCAGAGGGCGCAGACGCCATTTGTCACGGCTGCACGGGCAAAGGCAACGACCAGGTTCGTTTTGAACTGTCGATCAAGGCCTTCGCGCCGGACATGGAGATCATCGCACCGAGGCGGATCTGGGACATCAAAACCCGCGAGGAGGAGATCGACTACGCAGAGGCGCACCATGTTCCGCTGAAGATCAACCGCGAGACCAACTACTCCAAGGACAAGAACCTGTGGCATCTGTCCCATGAGGGTCTGGATCTCGAGGATCCCGCGAATGAGCCGATGTATGACAAGATCCTTGAGCTGGGTGTGACTCCCGAAGCGGCACCCGACAAGCCGACCTACATCACGCTCCACTTTGAAAAGGGTGTTCCGACTGCCATCGACGGCGTGGAGCTGGATCCGGTTTCCCTCATCGACAAGCTGAACAAGGTCGGCGGCGCAAACGGCATTGGTATCATCGATATGGTGGAAAACCGCTTGGTCGGGATGAAGAGCCGTGGTGTATACGAAACACCCGGCGGCACGATTCTTTACGC
>USGH01000112.1 GCA_900554225.1 uncultured Eubacteriales bacterium
TTGCGAGAATTGGCGCACGCGGGCAAGGAAATAAAGAAACTCACTCCGCGCCACACTGGAGGTCGTGACCAGGGTGCAGCTGCCGAGGATCCGCTCCCCCATCAGTACCGTGATCGTCCCCGCTTCCTCTCCCGTGGCAATCGGCGCGTCCATGGTGTCCGCATACGTGTTGTAGCTGTACCGGATGTCCCTCTCGACGTCTACCGTGGTCGGCAGGTATACCTCAATGTTCTCCGAGGGTACCAGCGTCACATAGTCGAGCGTGGACGACAATCGCACCGGCAGCTCGCAGATGATCCGGTCGGCGGACAGCACCTCTATGTAATCGTAATTCTGGAACGCCCACTCGAACAGCTTGATGGCGTTCACGTAGCTGTAGATCGCCCCGTCCTCCTCGTCCGCGCCCATCACGATCGCGAGATAGGACAGCCCCGTGGACGATTCCTCCGCCGTCGCACAGATCGCGTACCCCCCCTGCGTCGTCCCGCCCGCGTTCATGCCCGTCGCACGCGGATAGGGATAGTTTACATTGTAATATTTCGACAGGAGGCAGTTCCGGTTGTAGATGTTCCGGTAATCGCTCAGATTCGTCGCCTCCATCACGTACTTCGGCGTGGACACGATCTCCATGAACAGCGGCAGCGTATAGGCGTACTTCGCAATGATCGCCGTATCCGCCACCGTCGTCACCATCGCGTCGTTGTGCATCCCCGTCGGATTCGCGTAGTACGTATCGTAGGCTCCCAGCGTATTCGCCTTCTCGTTCATCCTCTCGACAAACGCCTCCACCGACCCGCAAGCCGCATAGGCAAGCACCATCGCCGCATCGTTTGCGGAATTGACGAGCATCGCGTACAGAAGCTGCTCTACGGTCACAACCTCACCCGCCAGCAGACCGACGTTGTTCCCCGCCACCTTCGAGAGCATCTCCGCGGTGATCGTCACCTGCCTGGACAGATCGTCCCCCAATTCCTCTATCGCCACGATGCCCGTCATCAGCTTCACCGTGGAGGTGGGATAGACCCGCTCATCCGCGCCAACGCTGTACAGGACCTCGTCATTTTCAAAATTGTATAAATATGCGCCAATGCAGTGATCGATCACCGGCATCGCGCCGCCGTCCGTCTCCTCTGCACCGATCGGCAGCGACAGAAGCAGCAGCACCGCCGCAAGCAGAAGCGCGACTGCCGGGATCCCGGCGTGTTTATTGTTCTTCTTCATTCCTCATTCTGTTTTGCCATTTGACTGGTCTTTTTTCGCAAAATACCGCGCCGTTTCTTCCGCGTCATGCCCGATCTGCCTGGAAAGCGCGTCCAGACTGGGGAACCGGATCTCGCCGCGCAGATAGCGATACAGCGAAACCGCGATCCGGGCGCCGTAGAGATCCGCCGAACAGCCGATGATGTACGTCTCGACCGTCACGTCGCCCGTATCGTTGTTCACCGTTGGGCGGGAGCCGATGTTGCACACGCCGGGCAGCTCGCGCATCGTATCGCCGTCCGGGAAACGCACCCGTGCCGCATAGATCCCCGATTTCGGCGCGACCTTCCCCGGCGTCAGGCGCAGATTCACCGTCGGGAACCCCAGCGTATGCCCAAGATGCTAGCCATGCTCGACCACGCCGCGGATCGTGTACGGACAGGTCAGCATTTCCCGCGCCCGTTCCACGTCTCCCTCCGCGACAAGCTGGCGGATCCACGTGGAGGAGATGACGCACTCGTCCGATTCCATGGCGGGCAGTACGCGCACCGGAATCCCGGCTTCCCTGCCCCAGCGCGCGAGATCGTCCGCACCCGCGCCGCCGCGATAGCCGAATCGAAAATTGAAGCCGCACACCAGTCCCGCCGGGCGCAGCTTGCCGCACAGCTCCTCCCGGAAGAAGGCTTTGCCGTCCATCTCCCGCACTGCGTCAAATGCGGCAAAGCAGACCGTATCCGCGCCGGCTGCGTATAAAAGAGCTTCCCGTTCCTCCGGGGTGGTGAGCAGCTCCCGCGCCTTCGGCAGACTCCGGAAGGACCAGACCCCGACGTATCCGTTCTCCCCCGCCATTTCCCGCGCCGCGTTGAGGAGGACTCTGTGACCGCGATGGACGCCGTCGAAAAAGCCCAGCACCCATACGCCGCCGGGTCGTATTGTCGTTTTTTCCATATCTTCTCAGTATACCTTCAGTGCAAATACCGGACATACGCCGGTGCAGTAGCCGCAAAGGACGCATTTTTCGGGATCGCAGACCGCGTGCTTCTGTGCCGCCTGCTCCGTGATCCCGGATGCCGCCGCGAACGCTTCCGTATGGTCATAGGGATTGTCGTCGCTCTCTGCTCTGCCGTCCGCCAGGGTAAGCGCACCCGCCGGACAGCGTCTGACACACGCCCCGCAGCCCTCGCAGTATTCCTCAATGTGGAGTCTTTTTTTCCGACCGATCGCCGCGGCAGCGGATTCCGGCACGTCCAGACCGGAGAACAGGGCAAGATTCGCGTCCACCTCCGCCTCCGACTGCATCCCGACCGCCACTGCGTCCACAAACGGCTTCTCCAGCACAAACCGGAACGCCTCCTTTGCCTGTCGGAACAGATGCCCGCCGCCGAGCGATTTCATCCCGAACACGCCGCAGCCCCGGTCATGGAGCCTTGCAAGCGCGTCCGCCATATCGGATTCCGTCCCGTCCGCGATGCCGATGCCCGCCATATTGTACAGCGGATGGATCACATCGAGCGGCGTTCCCTCGTCTGCCAGGGTGAGCGCACCCTCCACGGCGGCAACATGGTGGGTAGAGATTCCGACCGCCCGGATCACCCCCCGTTCCCGCAGGTCAAACAGGGTATCGAGTGCCTCCCTGTGGCCGCGCAGGGTGTGGATGCTCTCCTGTTCGTGGAGCATAAAGATGTCGATATAGTCCCGGTCCAGCGCGCGTCTGGCTTCGTCCACGGCGGCAAGGGTCCCCGGTCGATCCCAGACGTATGCCTTGGACGAGATCACCACGTCGTCGCCATACTTTGCCTTTTGCAGACCGGCACGGATATGCGGGTAGTTCCGGTAATACTGCGCGGTATCGAGAAAATTCACCCCACGGTCAAACGCGTAGGCAAGGATCTCCCCGGCACGCTCCGGACACAGATCCGCCTGCAGCGGGACTACCGTGAGCGACCCGATCGCCAGGCGTGATACCTTTTTCAGATGGGGGGATAGGGTACGATATTGTGTAAACATAATTCTTAGACAGAGCTGCGCGGCTTTTCCGAAGAAGCCCGGCAGGAGCCTTTATACATATGGGTGGATGGCATGGGTTTGTATGGCTTGGGCTATCGTCGCCGGAAGCATCGGGTCATACGCCCAGATATTCTTTCAGCAGGGCGGCGATCAGCTCATAGCGGTCGATACGGCGGATCATGCTGCGGGCGTTTTTGTAGTTGGTGATGTAGGTCGGATCCTCGGTCAGGATATAGCCTACCAGCTGATCGATCGGCTGATGGCCCTTTTCCGTCAGCGCGTCATACACCGCCCGCAAAAGCTGCCGCCGTTCTCTGTCCCGGTCCTCCTCATGGATCGAGAACGTGATTGTTTTTTCCATATCATTCTTCTGCATGATTTGTACCTCTCTTTTCCTGTTTTTCTACGTTTATATAGGGGAAAGCTGGGGGGAAAAGCGGGGAAAGGCAGCCGACCGAAGCGACCGTTCCCCGCGTTTTCATCATTCCCATCGTCCCTGCGGTTATTCTCTGAATAGCGGGTATTCTCTCAATCATTATTCCTCGTACAGCGGATACGCAGCGCAGATTTCGGCAACTGCGGAGCGGATGCAGGCGGCGGAGGCGGGATAGTCCTTGGCGGCGAGTCCGATGAGGTGGGCAAGGGTCTGCATATCGGATTCGTTGAGGCCGCGGCTGGTCACGGCGGGGGTGCCGATGCGGATGCCGCTTGTGATAAACGGCGACTGCGGGTCGTTCGGGATCGCGTTTTTGTTCACCGTAATGCCCACCTCGTCAAGCCGATGCTCAAATTCCTTGCCGGTCAGATTGAACGGACGGAGATCGCACAGCATCAGATGGTTGTCCGTGCCGCCGGAGACCAGCGCAAAGCCCTCCGCAAGAAGCCCGTCCGCCAGTGTTTTCGCGTTCTTCACGATCTGCTCCTGATAGGTCTTGAACGACGGACGGAGTGCCTCGCCGAACGCCACCGCCTTTGCCGCGATCACGTGCATCAGCGGACCGCCCTGGGTACCCGGGAAGATCGCCTTGTTGATCGCCTTGCCAAATTCTTCCTTGCACAGAATCATGCCGCCGCGCGGTCCACGGAGCGTCTTATGCGTCGTCGTGGTCACAATGTCCGCATACGGCACCGGAGACGGATGAAGTCCCGCGGCAACCAGTCCCGCGATGTGCGCCATATCGACCATGAAGTATGCGCCGACCTCCCGCGCCACCGCAGCGATCCGCTCGAAATCGATGATCCGCGGATACGCCGACGCGCCCGCCACGATCAGCTTCGGATGATGCTCCCGTGCCAGCCGCTCCAGCTCGTCGTAATCGAGAATCCCGTCGTCGTTCACGCCGTAGGGGATGAAGTTATAGTACATTCCGGAGATGTTCACCGGGCTGCCGTGGGTCAGATGACCGCCGCACGCCAGGCTCATGCCGAGCACCGTATCACCCGGCTTCAGAAGTGCGAAATAGACCGCGGTGTTTGCCTGCGCGCCGCTGTGGGGCTGTACGTTCACAAATTCCGCGCCGAACAGCTTTTTCGCCCGCTCGATGGCGATCTCCTCCGCACGATCCACCACCTGACAGCCGCCGTAGTACCGCTTGCCCGGATAGCCTTCCGCATATTTATTCGTAAGAGGACTGCCCATCGCCAGCATGACCGCTTCCGACACGACGTTTTCCGACGCGATCAGCTCCAGTCCGTCCCGCTGCCGTTTCAGTTCATCCGCGACCACCGCACCGATTTCCGGATCCAGTGCGCAGAGCCGTTCAATTTGTGTTTTCATATTCTTAGGTCCTCCGACATTTTCAGATTCTGTGGGAAAAATCCCCCACGATACTATTATACCAATTCTATCCCCATCGTGCAAGAGGATTCCCCGGATTTTTGCGAATTTTTCACATTCCGTCGGGACTTTGTCCCGCGGTCTATAGTTCTGACTTGCAGTCGGCGGATGTTCCGCGCGGCAGGTACGAGGATGCCTTGGCATCCAGTACCGAGCCGTGCGGCTTTGGCTAAACTTGCGGTTTCGGCTTGTTTGACTTGCAGTTGGCTTATGTTGTTTGCATTTTTATAAGGTAACGACGTTGGGCTTGGATCGTTGGTTTTTGCTTCTTCAATGAGGAATACCTCATCGCTCTTATAGATTTTATTGCTCCTTGCGGGGGCACCAAAGAGTGGGGACGGCGGGATTTGCGAATCCCTCCTTCCCCACCCTCTGGACTCCCCCCTTTCCAACCCTGGGGAATCGCTGCGGCGGGATATTGGGCTGCCGCGGGCTTATGCCAATATTGGAATCCGGTGTCCGGTGCGGACTTTTTGTCGCCACTTCGACGTGGTGTTTGGGTGCTTTGTGTTCGGCTCTGTATCGTTCGCATTTCAGACGGTCTTGTTTGGCTTGTATCTTTCGTTTTTCATTATTGGGTGGAAAAAAGACGCTGTTTGTTTGGCTTTTACGCACGTTTTTGGGATTACCGCTGACCGCGACTATTGTGCCAATTTCGTTGGATGCAAGCCCATTTCACCAAATATGCCGGGTGTAAGAATATCGTAAAAAGGCGTTCGTGTAGCTTGTATTTCAAGAAAACGGGTATCCAATACAGTCTAAGTCTCTAACGATGCAGACTATCCTGTACCGTTTCCAGTCAAAAGAAACGCTCCAATCGCGGTCAGCGGTAATTCAATAAAAGACTATAGCAAAACATCACGTAGCCGCAGGCACGAACAGTCCATCCACCACCAATGAAAAACGAACGATCCAAGCCTACCGTGATTTTCTGAAACGCAAGCGATTTCAGCCCGAACACAAAGCACCCAAACGATATATCGAAGTGGGGACAAGCGACCTGCACCGGATACAAGCTGACTATATCCCTGTCAGCCGCGGCAGCAGTCATGCCCCGCCGCAGCGGATCCCCCAAGGGTTGGAAGGGTTAGAGTCCAGAGGATAGGGAAGGAGGGATTCGCAAATCCCGCCGTCCCTGTCCTTTGGTGCGCCGCAAGGCAACAATAAAATCTACAAGTGCGATGCGGTATTCCGCATTGGAGAAAGCCAATACAAACGATATAAGCCAAACGCAGTTTCCTTATAAATAACAAAGGAAATCAGCCAACTGCAAGTCGTAAATAGCCGTACCGCAAGTACAGCCGAAGCCGCGCGGCTCGGTACTGGATGCTGCCGCATCCTCGTACCTGCCACGCGGAAATACGCCGATTGCAGGTCAAAAATAGGGTGCCGGGACAAGTCCCGGTCATTTGCCAACCTTGGCGCAGGAGAAGCGGCAGACCTCCTCCGTGGAATTGGGATGTGCCAGAGCCTTCACGCACTCCCGCATAGCCGCCATCCGTACCGGGGCGCAGAAAAGCTGGTACAGGCATTCCTCGACCGGGCAGGTCACGCTTGCCGCCGACGCCGCGCCGTTGTTGAGCAGAAATTCTGTATTGCGCTCCTCCTGACCGGGGATGGGGTTCACGATCACCATCGGCAGCCCCTTGGCAAGCGATTCCGAGGTGGTTAGCCCCCCCGGCTTGGTCACGATGCAGTCCGACGCGTCCATGAGCAGCGACACGTAATCCACAAAGCCCGTGGACAGTACGCGGTGCGTTGTGGGGGTGCCGTCCACCTCCGCCTTCATCTCCGCGTTGTTGCCGCAGACCGCGATGATCTGGAAATCCATCGGCAGGCTGTCGATCTTGGCAAGCGTTTCCGCCATATTGCCGTAGCCCATAGAGCCGCCCATCAGGAGAATGGTAGAGAGTGCCGGATCCAGACCGAGCTGCTCCCGCGCCTTGTCCTTTTCGACCGTCACCGTGAATTTCGGGTTGATCGGAATGCCGTAGGGGAGGATCTGCTCGTCCCGGAAGCCCTTGCGCCGCGCCTGCATGAGGAGTCCGCCCGCCGGGGTAAAGACGTAATCGTTGTGGGTGCAGTTTTCCCAGTACGGATGGAACGTGAAGTCGGTGAGGATGCCGAAGGTGGGGATGGAGAGCATATGCTTCTGCTTCATGAAATCGAGGATCAGTCCGGCAAACGGGTGGGTGAACACGACGAAATCGAACACCTCCGTGGCGATAAAGTCCGCGATATTGTCCGCCATTGCCATATCGACGAGGTACGTGGTCGGGCGCGATTTGCCCTTGCGTTTTTCCGCCAGCCGATACCCGACCTTATACGCCGTTTTTGCCTTTTCGGTGACGAGCAGGTATCCCTCCGACAGAAATTCCGCCAGTGCCGGGGAGATATACTGGAACGTATCGAGGATGGTGCAGGTATGTCCCTGCCGTTCGTATTCCGCTTTCATGGCGCGCGCCGTGGAGTTATGGCCTTCGCCCGCCGTCACGGAGAGAATGAGGACCTTCATTGCGGATCTCCTTTCTACCGGGACCTGTCCCGGCTCTCTGATTTTTGACTTGCAGTCTGCCTACCGAACAAGTTCGGTGATTTGACTTGCAGTCGGCTGATTTCTTTTGCCTATCTGACTTGCAGTCTGCCTACCAAACTGCGTTTGCTGATTTCCTTTGTTATTTTATAAGGAATCGGCGTTTGGCTTTGGATTTTATTCTGGCTTCACCAGGGGAGAATACCACGTCATACGTGTAGATTTTATTGTTGCCTTGCGGCGCACCAAAGGA